>QKAI01000390.1 GCA_003246505.1 Spirochaetaceae bacterium
CGTCGATAATAATGTCCCCCCCTTCCAGAAGGGGAACGAGCTGATCGATAACCCGGTCGACCACGTCCCCCGCCTTGACCATGAGCATGACCTTGCGGGGCCGGGCGAGATTCCCCACGAAATCCTCGAGAGCCTCATAGCCGGCGATATTGCCGTAGGCGGCGGCGGGTCCCTTGAGGAACTCCTCCGTCACGGCCCAGGTGCGGTTGTATACGGCCACGGAAAATTTGTGGTCCGCCATATTCAATACCAGATTCTGGCCCATTACGGCCAGTCCGATCAATCCCATGTCATGTTTCATCTGTTTCATTCCTCTCCCGATGAATCGTGGTTTCCTAGAGTATACTAAGAAATCCCCCCTAAGTGAATCAGTATAGGAACCGGTCCTCGAATTCCGTCGCCCCGAGGGGAGGACTGGTGATATACCCCTGTATGTACTGGCATCCCTCCTCGATGAGGATGTCGAACTGTTCCTGGGTCTCGATTCCCTCGGCCAGGGCGGTGAAGCTGAAGGTGCGGGAGATGCTCATGATCACCCGGATCATCTCCAGCCCATCCCGGTTGCCGGGCAGGACGTCCACGAATTCCTTGGCGATTTTGAGAGTGTTGATGGGGAAATTATTCAGGGCGCTCAGGCTGGAGTAGCCCGTGCCGAAGTCATCCAGCATGATTTCGATCCCCCTTTTCTGGAGTTTCTTGAGTTTCTCCGTGATATCCCCGGGGTTCTCCATGACCGCCCTCTCGGTCAATTCCAGATGGAGAGCCTCCCCGGGCACCTTGAGGACGTCCAGGGCGGTGAGTATGGTATCCACGAAATCCCTCTGCTCCAGCTGGGAGGGGGAGAGATTCACCGACACCTGGATCCTGCTGTTGTACTCCTCCCGCCACTTCTTGATCTGACGGAGCGCCTTGTAGAGGATCCATTTTCCCAGATAGATGATCAGGCCGCTGTTCTCCGCCAGGGGGATAAACTTGCCCGGGGAAACGGCACCGGTTCCCGGAGCGTCCCATCTCATGAGGGCCTCGCAGGCAATCACATTCTTATCCCCGTCCACGATGGGCTGATAGGCCACGTGAAACCCCTCGAAATTGTTGAGAATGCACTTGCGCAGAAGGCACTCCAGGGTCTGGTTCGCATAGTGGGTATGGCCGATTTCGGGGGAGTAGATGAACCCGTTCCAGCTCTTCTCCTCGTAAATGCCCAGGGCGATCTCCGCATTCATTTCCAGCTCGTCCAGGGAGCTGGCATGGCGGGGATAGAGGGCCACCCCCACGTTGCAACCGAAGGTGAGATCCGAGGCGGGGGGATTGTGCGGCTCGGCGACCTTGGAGATCATGGTATTTATAATGCGCTCCACCTCCCTCTCTTCCTCGATCCCGGGGAGGACGAAGAGAAATTCGTCGGACCGGTCCGACTGGTACAGATTATCCTCCCCCACGATGGGCTTTAGCCTGGTGGTGGTAACGTAGAGAAGGACCTTCATCCGGTCCCGGGTATGGCGGATGCGCTGATAATTCTTATCCAGCCGGAGTATCCCGAAGGCGAAGGGAGTCTTGCCCTCCTGGATCAGATTATTCATACGCCTGGTGAGGATGTGCCGCTGCAGGAGACCCGTATCCGGATCATGGTTCAGGAGCTTCTCCAGCTGGGAGATATGCTCCCGGTCCAGCTCTCTTTCTATGCGGCATCTCTTCAGTTCCTCGGCGCAGTCGCCCCTGTCTCCCTCCCGATCCATAATCACTCCTGTCATTAATATCAATCATAGTGAGTCATATTCCGGAAGTCAAATATATATTTGACCGGAATTGAAATTGTTAGTACCTTTCCAATGTGATTGATGTAAGAACAGGAGCGTAAGCCATGATAGAAGATTTAGGCAGGGAGCTGGTGCTTCCCCTTTTTGATACGGTGCTTTTCCCGGGGGTCAGAACAAAAATCACCGTGGGAAAGACTCTGAGACAGATTCTGGAAAACCTGGGCATGACCGATACGTTCACCATGATCGCCCTGACGGTCAGGGAGAAGGATGAGCAGGGCCGGCTGAGCCGGAACAGCTTCTACATGGTGGGCACCAGGATACGGGTGGAATCGGTGGAACCCACCGACAAGGGGGGATTCCTCCTGAACATAGACACCCTCAGGACGGTGGACATTCATGATATCGAGCTTCTGGACAATCAGTTCTGGGTGGATTACCGCATCCGCCCCCTCCTGAACGATCTGAGCCGCCACGGGGAGGAGGAGATCCTCCGCACGGTGAAACGGATCATCACGGAGACGGGGGAGCACATAGCCGGGTCGGAGGAGTTCGTCAAACCCCTCATGGCCATGGAGAACCTGAACGGGATCATCGCCAATGTCATCCCCTACGTGCAGATCGATCTGGCGAAGAAGCAGGAGCTCCTGGAGGAAGACTCCCCCCACGACAGGGCCATGGCCTTCGTGGATATGCTCCTGAGGCAGAAGGAGAGCTTCACCATCCAGATGGAGCTGGCCCAGAAATTCCAGGAGAGGACCAACAGCCATTACCGCAAGAATATGCTCAGGGAGCAGATGAAGGCGATAAGGGAGGAACTGAACGAAGGATCCGCCCCGTCCGATGACAGCTATGAGGAGAAGATACTCCGGGCCGAAATGCCCCCCCAGGCGGAGGAAGCCGCCCGCAGGGAGCTGGGCAAAATGGAGTCCATGGACAGTTCCAGCCCGGAATACGGCAAGGCCCGGGACTATCTGGATCTTCTGACCGCCCTTCCCTGGAAGAAAGCGGATGTTACCGAGATCGATCTGGCGGCGGCCCGGGAGATACTGAACGACCAGCACTTCGGCCTGGAAAAGGTGAAGGAGCGGATTATCCAGCACCTGGCGGTGATGAAGCTCAAGAAGGAGAAACAGGGCTCCATCCTGCTTCTGGTGGGACCTCCCGGGACGGGGAAGACCAGTCTTGGCAAGTCCATCGCCCAGGCTCTGAACCGGCCCTACGAAAGGCTCAGCCTGGGGGGCGTGAGGGATGAGGCGGAACTCCGGGGACACCGGAGGACCTATGTGGGCGCCCTTCCCGGTCGCATCGTCCAGGCCATGAAGAAGGCGGGGCAGCGCAATCCGGTCTTCGTTCTTGACGAGGTGGACAAGATCTCCTCCTCCCAGGGGGGGGATCCCTATTCCGCCCTTCTGGAGATTCTGGACC
>QKAI01000095.1 GCA_003246505.1 Spirochaetaceae bacterium
CCAGGAATCCTCTATGACGAGATGCACCTTGACAGGCTGGGCTCCGTCCTGTGTCGGAGGCAGTAACTCATAATCCACCTGGACCATTTCGAACAGGCGTGTATCAACCAGATTATCCTTGGCAATTTCCAGGGCATTTTCCAGTTTTTTCACCGAGGCAAAGCGCTGTCCCTCCGATAACTGGGCCACCCGAAGCAGGGAATTCCGGTTTGTCACACCATTTATGGTGAAATCGATCCCATCGATATAGAGATCTTCCGCATAGATAAGGGAGAAAAGGAAAAATAAAAGAAGGGAAAACAAACATTTTTTAATCACAAAGGGCTCCCATGCCATGGTAGAATCGAGAATCGATACAGAATTTCGACCTGACTCTGGAATAATCTTTTAGAGTTTTATATTATAGTGAATATCATGAAAGTGTCTAGCCGAATATTTATTGTGGGAGCCGGTTTCGCCGGCAGGGCCATCGCCCGGGAACTGAGAGAAAAGGACCCGGACAGGGAAATAGTCGCTTTTCTTGACGATGACAGGGAAAAAATCGGTTCCCAATGCGAGGGGATTCCCATTCTGGGCCCCGTGGCCGGATGTATTCCCCTTCTGAAGGATAGTTCCAATGACGAAGTGATCATTGCCTGTCCCTCGGCAACGCGCCAGCAGATCAAGGACATCTATTCCCAGCTCTCTAAAACGGATATCGGCCGGATTCGTATTCTTCCCACGGTCAGCAGCATTGTCACCGGCGATGTACACCTGGTACAGGCCAGGGACATAGATCCGGAGGATCTCCTGGGCCGGACCCCCGTCTCCATTGATCTGGGGGAGACTTTGAAAAACATGAAGGGGAAGCGGGTCCTCATCACCGGTGCGGGGGGGAGCATCGGGAGCGAACTCTCCCGCCAGCTCCTCCATGCCGGAGCGGAACGCCTCTATATTCTCGGGCATGGGGAAAACAGCATCTACAAACTGGAGAAGGAACTGAAGCGGCTCCAGGCGGGGGGAGTGGGGAAGGATGCCATCATCGTCCCCGTCATCGGGGAACTCCAGGACAGGGATTACATATTCTTTATCCTAAAAAGGCTAAAGGCGGATTATATCTTCCATACCGCCGCCCATAAGCATGTGCCCATGATGGAGAAAAATCCCGTGGCGGCGCTCACCAACAACGTGTTCGGAACAAAAAACCTGATAGACGGCGCGGAAGAGGCGGGAACGAAACGATTCGTACTCATCTCCACGGATAAGGCGGTGGAGCCGAGCTGCGTCTACGGGGCGAGCAAGAAAATGGCGGAGATGCTCGTGCTGGACAAGAAGGCCCGGGGCTGCGATTACATGGTCGTCCGCTTCGGCAATGTTCTCGGCGCCCGGGGCACAATCGTTCCTCTCTTCAAGGAGCAGATCCTTTCGGGAGGTCCGGTCACCATTACGCACCCTGACATGACCCGTTTTTACATGACCATTCCCGAGGCGGTGTCCCTTATCCTTAAAACGGCCGGGGACGGGCTGGAGGGGGGGCTCTACATGCTCGACATGGGCACTCCTCTGAGGATAGAGGACATGGCCCGGCAGATGATACGGTTCTACGGATATTCGGAGGAAAAGATTCCCATCTCCTACATAGGCTTGAGGGAGGGGGAGAAACTGGAGGAGCAGCTCTGGGACAGGCGGACGGAGGATCTCTCCCCCAGCGGTGAGGAGCGGGTCTTCCGGGTAACCCAGAAGGCGGACCACTACCCGCCCAGGGAGATACTGGACCGGCTCAGGCCCATCTGTTTCCTGGAGACGAGCAGCCCCGAATCCTACAGAAACAGGAAGCTTTTGCGATCGGTGCTGACCGATTATTTTCCCACCGTCCGCAACCCCCTGGACGAACCGGAGTACTGATATGGCAAAAAAGGCGATACCCTTTTCTTCCCCGAAAATCGGGCTCAGGGAAATTGCGGCGGTAGGCAAGGTCCTGAAGAGCGGCTGGCTGACCACAGGAGGGGAGAATCGCCTTTTCGAGGAGGAGTTCGCCCTGAAGACCGGAGCCCGCCATGCCCTTTCGGTCAATTCGGCCACATCGGCCCTCCATCTGATCCTGGAAGCCCTGGGAATTGGGCTTGATGACTGGGTCATCACCACCCCCTACACCTTTACGGCTTCCGCGGAGATCCTCCGCTATCTGGGAGCCCATCCCCTTTTCGTTGACATAGAGGGGAAAACGGGCAATATTGATCCCGATGAGATTGAGAGGGCTATCAGGGAGAACCTGAACTCTCCCATGCCCCGCAGTATCAAGGCTATCCTTCCGGTCCACCTGGCCGGAATCGCCTGCGATATGGACCGGATTATGGAAATTTCCCGGAAATATGATATTCCCGTGATTGAGGATTGCGCCCACGCCTTTCCCGTTCTTTACCGGAGCCGTTCCGATATGACCCTCCGTTACCTGGGAACCATCGGAGAGGGTGGCGCCTTCTCCTTCTACGCCAATAAGACCATAACCACCGGGGAGGGGGGGATGGTGACGGTCAACCGGGATGACCTACGGGATCGAATCTCCCTTATGAGGCTTCACGGGATCGATCGGGACGTATGGAACCGCTATTCCTCCTCGGCGGGGCACCTCTCCTGGCAGTACGACATAAAAGCCCCCGGGTACAAATACAACCTGACCAATTTCCAGGCCGCCCTGGGACGGGGCCAGTTGAAAAGGGCGGAAAAATTCAAGGCGGACCGTAGCGCCCAGGCCAGAAGATACGAGGAAGCCTTCGGCCCCCTGGACACGATTGAAACGCCCCCCTTCGGGGAGGACCACGCCTGGCATATCTATATGATACGGATCGTTCCCGAAAAACTGTCCCTGGGCCGTGACGAATTTCTGAAGGCCCTCTTTGACAGGGGAATTAACTGTTCCGTCCATTACAGGCCCCTCCACATGATGTCCTATTACCGGGATACCTACGGTTTCCGGAACGACGACTTCCCCCGGGCTCTGGATCTTTACGGCAGGACCATCTCCCTGCCCCTCTACGCCGGGCTGGGCCGGAAGAGGCAGAAACGGGTCATAAAAGCGGTTCTCGAAGTCTCCCGGCAGTTCCGGTGCGGTGAATGAACGAAAAACGGTTCCGGGAGAAACTGGCTGGGAGGATCCGGTTTCCCGAAGATGTAAGCAGCAAGAAAATACTCTACGCCCGGGCGG
>QKAI01000552.1 GCA_003246505.1 Spirochaetaceae bacterium
CCCAAGGTCCTCTCCGCCCGGGTCAGGGCCCATATGCGGCGCCTGCAGAGCGCCGGAACGGGGGAGGGAAACCTCTTCCGCTTCGGCCCCTACGTCCTGGACAGGGACAATCTGTGGCTTAAGAAGGGGGGGGAGCGGATCGACCTGCCCCCCAAGGAACTGGCCCTTCTGCTGGTCCTGTCGGAGCATCCCGACCGGGCCTTCAAACAGGAGGATCTGTATAAAAAGGTCTGGGAGAACAGCTACGGGGACCTGACCACCGTATCGGTCCACATCCAGAGGCTCCGTAAGAAACTGGAACCCAATCCGGCCGTTCCGGAGTATATCAAAACCGCCTACGGCTCGGGTTACTACATCACCGCCGGTTCCGACGGGGAGAGGCCGTGAATCTCCGCAAGCGGTTTCATCTGATCTTCGCCCTCATCATTCTGATTCCCCTCACCTCCATGATCTTCACCTTCGCCTTCGCCTGGATCGGGTGGAATTCCCGGATAGAGACGGGGGACGATCTGGAAGCGCCCCGGTATCTCCACAGCGTGCTTCTCGAAATACTGTCCGGGGATTACGACGAAAAGAGCATGGCCGACCGGGGGATCGTTTTTATCCTGGACAACCGGGGGAACGTTCTGTACGCCCATCCCCAGCTTATCAAGGTCTACCCCCACATCCTGGACAGCAAATGGGAGGACTCGGGGAAGGAGCTCTACGGGCTTCTCATGGAGGACATGCCCCAGATCCCCTTCAGCTTCGCCGTCTTCCGCTACCGGGGAGACGCGGGTCTGGCCATTTTCGCCCAGTCCCTCGTCTCGGTCCATTCCTCGGCCATCAACATGGTCATCAAGCTGGTCTGGATATTCTATCTGGGATTCATCCTCTTCCCCACCCTGGCCATGAGCTACTTCATCCGCCCCATGGCCAAGTCCATTCTGGATCTGGAGAAGGCGGTGGGGGAGATAGGAAAGGGCAACTGGGACGTGACGCTGCCCCCCTTCAACAAGGGGAAGAGGCATCCCTTCGCCCACCTGATCAAGGCCTTCGACCAGATGAGGAAGGAACTGAAGGAGAACCACGACCGGCAGCAGCGCATCATGATGGCCATTTCCCACGATCTGAAGACCCCCCTCACCTCCATCAAGGGTTACGTGGAAGCCCTCCAGGACGGGATGGCCCAGAATCCGGAGGACCTGGCCCTGTACACGTCCATCATCATGGAAAAAACCAATCTCCTGGAGGAACGGATCAGCGATCTGATTCACTTCTCCCGGCTGCAGACCACGGAGTGGCAGAGCCGCTTCAGCGAATTCATCCTCCCCGAACTTCTCGCCGAGGCGGCGGGGATCTTCCGGAACGACGCTCTGATCCGCAAGCGCCGGCTGCTCCAGGAACTGAACCTGCCCTCCACCCAGGTCATCCGGGGGGACAGGAAAATGCTCTTCCAGGTGCTGGAGAACCTCTTTGACAACGCCTGCCGTTATACGGAGGAGGGGGACACCATCCGGTTCAGCGCCAAAATCATCAAAGGGAAAATCCTCATATCCATGGAAGACTCGGGCGCGGGGATCGAAGAAGCCCACGTGCCCCACATCTTCGACACCTTCTACCGGGCCGATTCGGGACGGAACACCCGGGGCATCGGGGTGGGGCTGGCTTCGGCCAAAACCATTGTGAAAAGCCACGGGGGGGATATCTACTACAGCCACACCAGTCTCGGAGGGGCCTGCTTTCTCATTGAACTCCCCCTTCCTTTGTGATAGGATGCCACCCATGATCGATACGATACTCTTTGACTTTGACGGCACCCTGGTGGACAGCGAACCGAATTACGCCCTGAGCGACTGCCGCATGGTAGCCCACTTCGGGGGTGACATGACGGCGGAACAGCACGACGATTACGTGGGTCTGGGCTCGGTGCCCTTTCTGACGGCCATGCAGGAGCGCTACGGCATCACCGCCCCCCTCGGGGAGATGAAGCGGGTTCAGGACGATTTCTACCTGGAGCTGGCGAGGGTGAACACGCCCCTTTTCCCGGAGATGAAGCGGCTCCTGGAGGAGCTGAAAAGCCGGGGGGTGACCATGGCCATCGCCTCGGGGACCGCCCCCTACCTCCTGGAGGAACTAACCGAACTGTCCGGAGTCAAACCCTACATGGACCTCATCCTCTCTGCGGAGGAGGTGGCCAGATCCAAGCCCGAGCCGGACGTCTTTTTAAAAGCGGCGGAGCTCCTGGGCAAAAAACCGGAAAACTGCCTGGTCCTGGAAGACTCCATCAACGGGGCCAGAGCCGGGGTGAGCGCGGGAATGGCCACCATGGTTCTCGTGAATCCCTACCTGAAAAAAAGAATAGGCGAATATCCCCGGGAAGCGATCCTGATCGAGGGGGGCATTGAGGAGTTCACCGCCGAAGCCGTTCTGGAACGGCTGGGCCGATAAGGGAGAGAAATATGATCCACGCCGGAGAATTCGTCCCCGGGGAGCACCGCTTCCCCGTACGGGTTTACTACAGCGATACCGATGCGGGGGGCATCATCTACCACGGCCGCTACCTGGACATGGCCGAGCACGCCCGGACGGAGCTCTTCCGCCACATCGGGGGGGACCAGAAGGAACTGAAGGATAAGTCTAATCTGGTATTCGTGGTCCGCTCCCTTAGCGTGGACTACCTGAAGCCCGGTTATCTGGACGATATCCTGGAGGTGCGCACCACCATAACCAAACGGGAGGTCTTCTCCCTGGTTTTCCAGCAGGACATATGGCGGGGGGACGAGAAAATCGCCGCCCTGACCGTCAAGGCTGCCTCCATCTCCGCCGAATCGGGCCGCCCCGTCCCCATGGACAAGGAGTGGGGGGATGTGCTGGTGAGAAAGCTGAAAGCTGAATGAACTAATTTATCTATTACTTTATGTCAACTGGTATTAGGAAATATTAAATGAAGAATTGAGAATTGAGAATGAAGAATAATGAGGTCACTACATTCTACATTCTACATTCTACTTCCGCTTTTCGCTGTCAGCTTTCCTACATCCGCTATCCGCTTTCTAACTTCGGCTTTCTATCCTCTGGCAGAATTCCACCAGGGCGATCACATTCTCCAGGGGCGTTTCCGAGGGAATGGAGCCGGCGGGACCGATGATATACTTCCCTCCCCTGCCCAGGACTTCCAGAGTATGCTCCGCCTCCC
>QKAI01000533.1 GCA_003246505.1 Spirochaetaceae bacterium
GTCAGAAGGAGATGGTGAACGGTGACGGTGGCGGCCACATTGTCCGAAAGCTCCTCCACCATGCGCACCCCTTCGGCGCTGGAGATATGCTCGAAAACCATTTTAAGCCGGGGAAAGGCGGCGGCCATCTCCCGGAATCGGGGCAGGAAGAGCTGCTCCCGCTCCAGGGCGGGCCCCAGGGGATCCTCCCCGTGGATGGAGAAGACCAGGCCCAGCCGTTCCATCTCTTCCATGGCTTCGGCGCAGAGACGCCAGTCGGTCAGCCCGTCGGAGGAGTTGGTGGTAGCCCCGGCGGGATAGTATTTGCCCGCCACGGCCCCCGCATCCTTCAGGGCCCGGACCCGTTCGGCGGTCATGCCGGGCATGAGCTTGAAGGCCATGAGGGGGGCGAACCCCTCCCCCGCTCCGGCCATGATTCCCCGGCGGTAGGCGATCAGCCCTTCCGGGTCAGTTACGGGGGGAATCGTGTTGGGCATGACCAGGGCCCGGGCGAAACCGGCCTCGGCGGTCAGCCGGGCGTAGGCGGCCATGGGGTCCCCCTGCCGCAGATGGAGGTGAAAGTCGTCGGGGGCGGTGAAAGTGACCCGGTTATCCTGCCAGTCAGCCATGGGGATTGATCTCCTCCCGGTCGCGCTGCCAGACAACCCGGCCGGTCTTATCGATGTAGTAAAGGCCCTTCTCATCGGCCACCAGGGCCAGGCCGTTGTGGAAGTCCTCCCCGAAGAGATAATCCGGGGAGATGACCATGTCCCCTTCCTTATTTATAAAGCCGATGCGGGAGGATCCCCGGGGGGTGACCCGGGCCAGGCCTTCCGAAAAAGAGGCCCCGTAGGAGAAGAGGGGTTCCACGGCCCGCTCCCCTTCCTTATTAATATATCCTGTCAGGCCGTTCTCCACGAAGAAGGCCATCCCGTCGGAGAAGGAACCCGCCTTAAGATAGGCCGGTTCGATCACCCACTCCCCCTTGCGGTTTATGTAGCCCCCCAGCTCCCCCTTAACGGCCAGGGCCAGGTCTTCTGAGAACCCGTAGCAGAGATCGTATTCCAGGGGCAGGACGAGGGTGCCCTTTTTATTGATAAAGCCGTATTTCCTGTCCCGTTCCACCAGGGCGAGGCCGTCGGAAAAATCGCCGCAGTAACGGTAGGGCAGCTCCAGCACCCTCTCCCCCCTGCGGTTCATGAGCCAGGAGCTTTTCCCGTCGTAGACCGGGGCCAAGGAATCGGTGAAATTCCCCCCCTGCACATAGACGGGCTCAGTCAGGACGACTCCCTTTCTGGTGACGTAGCCGCACCGGTCCTCCTTCACCACCAGGGCGATCCCCCCTTCGAAGGGGAAGGCCAGGTCGTAGGCCGGCTCGATCACCCACTCCCCCCTGGGATCGATGTAGCCGTACAGGCCGTTTTCCCGGGCCGGGGCCAGTCCTTCGGAGAAGGGGCGCGCCTGATCGTAAACCGGATCCAGAGCGATTCTGCCCTCCCCGTCGATATATCCCATCTTCACCTGACCCGATTCACCGTCCAGATCGTAAACGGGATAGAGCGGTTTGACCTGGCAGGAGAGAAGGAGGAACAGGACGGCCAGAAGGGAGCAGGGAAGGAAGCCTTTCAATTTCATACCTCTTTATAAGGGGATCTTCCCTATTTTCTATTATATAATTATAATGAGGTCAATATGGAGAAAGATGAGTACATTGCCTATCTGAGCCTCAGGGCGGAGGAGTGCGGATACCCGGAAGATCAGCTGGAAAAGATCGGTTCGGCCCTTTCCAGGGGGGATATGAAGCTTTTCGACAGGCTGCACCGGATCTCGGAGCCGGAGTTCCGCAAATGGTGTCTTACCGTCATCAAGGAGACCGAATAAATGAGTACAAAAAAGGTTCCCCTTACCAGGGAGCATATCGAAGAAATCATCAAAACCTACCCTACCCCTTTTTACCTTTACGACGAGAAGGGCATACGGGAGAGGGCCCGGGCCTTTAAGAGCGCCTTCGACTGGGTCCCCGGGGGCTTTAAAAATTACTATGCCGTCAAGGCCCTTCCCAATCCCTATATCCTCAAGATCCTGAAGGAAGAGGGCATGGGGGCGGACTGCTCCTCCCTTCCCGAACTGATCCTGTCCGACCGGGCGGGGATTACCGGGGAGGAGATCATGTTCACCTCCAACGACACACCCCTGGAGGAGTTCCGCAAGGCCAAGGAGCTGGGGGCCATCATCAATCTGGACGATATCACCCACCTGCCCTTCCTGGAAACAATAGGCCTGCCCGATCTCCTGAGCTTCCGCTACAATCCGGGCCCCCTCAAGGAGGGGAACGACATCATCGGCAAGCCGGAGGAGGCCAAGTACGGCCTGACCCGGGAACAGCTTTCCGAAGGGTTCCGCCAGGCCCGGGACCGGGGGGTCAAGCGCTTCGGCCTCCACACCATGGTGGCCTCCAACGAGCTGAACGTGAACTACTTCATAGAGACGGTGGAACTTCTCCTGGCCACGGCGGCGGACCTGCACAGGGAGCTGGGCATCGATTTTGACTTCATCAACTTCGGCGGGGGCATAGGCATTCCCTACCGGCCGGAGCAGAAGGAAGTGGACTTCGGTGCCCTTTCCCGGGGGATGAAGGAACTTTATGGAAAATACGTCACCGCCGGCGGCCTGAAGGATCCTCGGATCTTCTTCGAGTCCGGCCGGGCGGTCACCGGGCCCTTCGGCTACCTGATCACCCGGGTCATCCACAAGAAGGACACCTACAAGACCTACTGGGGCACCGACTCCTGCATGGCCGACCTGATGAGGCCCGGCATGTACGGGGCCTACCACCACGTGACCGCCTTCGGCAAGGAGGACAGGGCTCCCGCGGGAACCTGCGACATTACCGGATCCCTGTGCGAAAACTGCGACAAATTCGCCGTGGACCGGCCCATGCCGGAGCTGGAGATCGGGGACATCCTGGCCATACACGACTCCGGCGCCCACGGCCGGGCCATGGGCTTCAATTACAACGCCAAGCTCAGGGCGGGGGAGATTCTCCTGCGCGAGGACGGCTCCGCCGTACAGATCCGCCGCAGGGAGACCATGGAGGACTACTTCGCCACCCTGGACATGTCCGGCCTGGACAGCTTCTGATGTACCTCCCCTGTTCCGTCTGGACCGTGGCCCGTACCAACCAGGGCACGGCGGTCCTCCTTAAGGAGGAAAACTCCGGGAAATCCCTGCCCCTCTTCGTGAGCGGGGCGGAGGCCCAAATCCTTCTGAGCAGCATGGACGGAACGGGAAAGGGGAAAAACAGCATTCACAGCTATGTCTCCCTTCTTCTGGCGGAAGGGGAAATCACCCTCAAGCGCATAGAGGTCAGGGAATCGGACAGTGAAAAGCCCTCCGCCTATGTGCGTGCGGGCCGAGTCGGCCGGGACGACTTTTCCCGGGAACTGCCCCTGTGCGACGCCCTTGCCCTTGCCGTAAGAACGGGATTGCCCATCCACGTGGAGAGGGAGTATTTCGAATCTAGGGGGGTCTTTCTGAATCTGGTGGAGATGGAGAAGAAGGCGAAAAAGAAGAAGCTGGAAGACAAACTGAACCGCCATATAGAGAAAGAGGAGTACGAAGAGGCGGCCCGCATAAGGGACCGGCTAATGGAACTTGACGTGGAGGAGACCTGCTAGAAACCGGCCGGGCTACAGTTCCCCGACCCGGCGGGCCAGTTTTTCCGCCAGCCCCTCCAGCTTCTCCCGGCCCTTGTCCCTCAGATCATCCCACTTCTTTTCATAGTCCTCCAGGGCACGGGTCACCCGATCCTCCTGGATACGGCGAATCTCCTCGGCCCCTTCGGTTAACTTTTTGCGACTCTCTTCCCGGGCGGCTTTGAGGGTTTCGTTGTAGTACTTCTCCGCCTCGGCGCCTATTTCCCGCGCCCGGGCTTCCGCCTCCTGGAGAATCCGGGCCGCCTCGTCTTCCTTACTTAATACTTCGGTGAATATTTCCCTCATACCAGCAGTTTACTACGGGAAAACCCTGTCGTGGGAATTTTTTTACTTTTTCCCCCAAAGCAGGAAGGATCCGTAGCCATCCAGGTCCCACCGGCGCCCCTCTTTTCCCGTTTCCCTATCGGCCCAGGACCCCTTCAGTTCAACCGAGGCCGGCTCGGCGCTCCAGTTCATAAGAAAGAGAAAATCCCCGTCCCGGGAGGATCTGACCTGAATATTGACAGCCCCCTTGCTATCCGACAGGAGGCGTCCCGCGTCTTCCACACCCCATGCCTTCAGGTTGTCCCCGTAAAACCGGCCCAGGGATTCCACGGCGAACCGGCCCGCCAGATGATAGGCGGCTCCCCTGCCGTAACGGTTGCGGCAGACGCTGGGCCAGTTATCATGGGGATATCCGGAGAAACGGCTGAGGCATTCGGCGGATGTCAGATGCACATGCTCCACATAATCGGCAGTGTCCGACGCTCCGGTCAGCCCGGAGGACAGCTCCTCATGGGGGGGGAAACCGTCCAGATCCTCCACCCGCAGGCCGAGCACGCCGCCGAGGGGCCCCGGGGCTCCCCCTTCGTGGCAGAGGTCCGATTCATCGGTATAGCCCGTCAGGTAGGTGGTGACAAGGATGCCCCCGGCCTTTACATAGGCTTCCAGCCTCTTCGCCGTTTCCTTGGGCACCATGTACAGCATGGGCGCCACGATCAGTTTGTAGGGAAGGGTTTCCTCTTCCCCGGAGATGATATCCATGGGAACGCCCCGGTCCCAGAGGCAATAATAGTGTTTCCTTACCGCTTCCAGATAGCCCTTTCCCGGAGTGTTGACCGGCCCCTGGCTGTCTTCCAGGGCCCAGCGGTTCTCCCAGTTGTAAACCAGGGCCGCTTCGGATCCGTAGGCCGATCCGGCGACGGCCCGGGCTTTTTTGAGCAGTTCCCCGAGCCGGGCGGCTTCCCTGAATACGGCCGTATCGTCCCGGCCGCTCTGATCCACCACGGCCCCGTGGAATTTCTCGAAACTCCCCCGTCCCTGGCGCCATTGAAAATACTGCACCGAATCGGCCCCGTGGGCCACGGCCTGCAGGCTGGAGAGAATATTCATGCCCGGTCTCTTGTTGACCGAAAGGGGCTTCCAGTTCACCTTGGAGGGGGTGCTTTCCATGAGCAGGAAGGGCTTATGGTGCAGACTCCTGAAGAGATCGTGCATAAAGGCCACTTCCGAGGCCCTACGGTAATCCTCCGCTCCCGGGCCGCCCTTCTCTTCGAAGTCATAGGCCTTGTATCCCGGGGCGTGCCAGGCCGGGTAGGAGTCCCAGGAGGCCATGTCCTGGACGCCGCGGAACTTCCAGTAATCCAGCCCCGGATCCCTGTCCGGCGTCTCCACGGCGGCCATCATGTTGGTGGTCACCGGCAGATCGGAGCCGGATTCGCGCAGGGCCCTGACTTCATGGTTCATGAAGTCCACGGTCATGTCCGTGGTGAAGCGTTTCCAGTCGATATTCAGACCGTGCACGGTCATCTCCCCCCGGGGGACGGGGGAGTGGATCTCCTCCCAGTCGGAAAGGGTATGGGCCCAGAAGCTGTTCCACCAGGCTTTGTTCAGGGCGTCGATCGTCCCGTACCGCTTTTTGAGCCAGAGGCGGAAGTTTGCCTGGCAGAGTTCGCAGTGGCAGTCCCCGGAGTACTCATTGGAGATATGCCAGAGTATCACCGCGGGGTGGTTCCCGTAGCGTTCGGCCAGCTTTTTGTTGATCAGGGCGGTTTTCTCCCGGTAGACCGGGGAGGAGAAGCAGTGGTTGTGCCGGGCGCCGAAGAGATTCCTCTGGCCCGAGGCGTTCACCCGCAGGACTTCGGGATAGTTCCGGGCCATCCAGACGGGACGGGCCCCGGAGGGGGTGGCCAGGAAAACCTTTACCCCCGCCCCATGGAGCTCTTCGATAACCCTGTCCATCCATTCGAAGGTAAAGACTCCCTCCTCCGGCTCCAGGGCGCTCCAGGCGAATATCCCCAGGGACACCACGGTGACCCCCGCTTTTTTCATCAGCCCCATGTCCTCTTTGAGAACGTCCGGCCGATCCAGCCACTGGTCCGGGTTGTAATCTCCCCCGTAGAGAATCTCTTCTGTCATTTAACCGATCCCGTAAGCCCCTGGACGAACTGCTTCTGCATGGCCAGAAAAAGGACGAGTATGGGGAAAGTGGAAATACATACCAGTATCATAAGCCCGCCGTACTCGATGGTATAGGCCCGCATCACCGAAAACATGGCGATGGGCAGGGTTTTCATCTTATCGGTGAGGATGGTCATGAGGGGCCACAGGTAGCTGTTCCACTGGGTGAGGAACATGTAGATGCTGGCGGAGGCGAAGGTCGCCTTCATGGTGGGGATGACGATAAAGACGAATATGCTCAGTTCCGCCGCCCCGTCCACCCGGGCCGCTTCCATGATTTCCGTAGGGAACATCTTGAAGTTCTGCCTCAGAAAGAAAATGATGAAGACCGACATGACCGACGGCAGTATGATCGCCGCGTGGGTGTTCAGGAGCTTCATGAAGGAGATCTCCTTGAACAGGGGGATGACGATGGCCATCTGGGGGATGATAAGGGTCAGCAGCAGCACGCCGAAGACCCGGTCCCGTGCCTTGGAGGGGTATTTCTCGAATCCGAAGGCGGCCAGGCTGTTCACGGCGATTCCCAGGATCACCGTGATGAAGGCGATTTTCATGGAGTTGAGGAAGAAGGAGACCGTTTCGTAGGTGGTGCTGATTTTCTGCCAGTTCAGGGCGAACTCCTTCCCGGGAATCAGTTTGCCCGCCACCACGTCGTTGGGGTTCTGGGTCATGCCTATGACCATCCATATGAAGGGGAAGAGGGAGAGGAGCGCTCCGATCACGAAGAACACGAGCAGGATGAACCAGCCCGGTGTCATTTTTCTGCGTACGATAGCCATTACTGTCGCTCCTTGAGAACTTTGATCTGAATGAACGCCAGAAGGGCGGCGATGATAACCATGACGTAGGAGAGGGCCGAGGCGTATCCGAAATCGGAATTGAGAACGAAGGCCTGGCGGTAGATGTACAGGGCCGCGGTCATGGTCGCGTTGGCCGGCCCCCCTTCCCAGGTGAGAACGTTGGGCTCGTCGAAGAGCTGCATGGTCCCGCTGGTGGATGTGACCAGGGAGAACAGGATGACCGGGGTGAGCAGGGGCAGGGTTATGGTAAAGAACTGCCGGACCTGGGACGCACCGTCCACTTCGGCAGCTTCGTAGATTTCCTTGTTGATATTCTGGAGTCCCACCAGAAAGAACACCATGTTATATCCGGTCCATCGCCAGGTCAGGGCCAGGATGATGGTAATCTTCGCCCAGAAAGGATCGTTCAGCCAGCCTATGGGCTCGGCGATCATCCTCAGGGAGAGGAGAAAGTTATTGAGGAGGCCGTTCGTCTGCAACAGAATCCGGAAGAGGATGGAATAGGCGACCAGGGAGGTCACCACGGGGAGGAAATAGATGGTCCTGAAAATCCCCCTGAACCGTTTGATCCCCTGGTGCAGGATAACGGCGATGACCATGGCCAGAAAGACCATGAGGGGAATCTGGATGATCATGAAGAGGAAATTATGGCTCAGGGCCTTCCAGAAGACCTGATCGTGGGCCATGCGTACGAAATTTCCCAGACCGACGAATTCCCGGCTCATCCCGCGCCATTTCTGGGTGACGAGAAAGAGGGACGACCCTATGGGATATAACATGAAAACCAGGTAGAAAAGCAATGCCGGAGCGATAAACCCCCAACCGGTTCTGTTGAGATATCGATGGTAGCGATTGTGTATTTTCAGCATAAAAGAATCCTCGAATCCCCCTCCCCCTGAGGAGAGGGGGCTATGGTGAATGGTTTAGTTTCCGGTGGTCTGCTTATACTCGGCGGCGGCGGCCTCTATGACGCCGTCCACGTTGGTGATATTGCCCGAAAGCATGGCCTGCATGGCATTGCCCAGGGCGGTTCTCATCGCGGTGTAATTGGAGGTGTAATAGAGAACGGGGACCTTTTCCATCCAGGCGGAGAAATCCTTGTAAACGGCCTGGCTCTTGTAGAAGAACTCGTCCTTAGCCGTGTAGTTGGAACCGGAGCGGCTGGGCAGGAAGGTACCCATGGCGCCGGCGCCCTTGAGGATCTCGTTGTAAAAGCCCAGGGCCTCGGGAGTCGTACCGGCCCAGGTGCTCTTGAGGAAGTCCACGGCCAGATCCTTTTTCTTCGTCGCGGACAGGACATACCAGGAGGAACCGCCGTTGTTACTGGCGGCCTGGGCATTGGCCACCCCTTCCACGAGGGGAGTGGGGACGACCATCCATTTGCCCGCGTTCTCCGGTTTGGATTTGAGGGTTCCGATGATCCACAGGGCGTTCATGAGACCGGCGCTCTGATCGTTGTTGAAAGCGGCGACCCAGTTGTTCCAGCCTTCGGCCATGAAAAGAATACCCTTATCGTCCATCTCCTTGATGTAGGCGAGGGACTTCTTGACGGCGGGGGTGTCGTACATGACCTTGCCGCTCTTGTCAAAGAACTGGGTGCCCGTGGACTGGACCATGATGCGCAGGAAGTCGAAGCTGGTGTTGTCGTAGGCGATGAGGGGCATGCCGGTCTTGGCCTTGACCTTTTCGCCCAGGGCGATGACTTCGCTCCAGGTCATGCTCTTCTGGTAGTCGTCCGGATTGAGTCCTGCCGCGGCAATCATATCGGTCCTGAGGAAGAGACCGGTGGAACCGGTGTCAAAGGGGATGCCGTAAATCTTGTCGCCGTCGGTCATGGGGGCGACCTTGTACTGGGCGAACTGGCTGTGGTCAATGCCTTCCGCCTTCAGATCGACGAAGGCCCCGGGATAGTTCTGGATAAACTTCTCGATGATGAAATCCTGGAAAAGGGAGATATCCGGAAGACCCGCGCCGCCCGCCTGAAGGCCGGCTTCGATTTTGCCTTCGATATTGTCGGGAACGTCGACGATCTCGATTTCCACGTCCGGATGGGTCGCCTTATAGACCTCGACAGCCTTTCCCATGGAATAGCCGTTGAAATTGGGGTCCCAGCACCAGACCGTCAGTTTTTGCGGCGCTCCGGCTTTGGCTTCCTTGTTACTGCAGCCCATGAAGGTAAAGGATGCGGCGATCATCAGAACAGCCAGAAATAGGATTAAACCTTTTTTCATAAAAATTCTCCTTCGAAACTTGTGATTGTGACCTATTCTGACACGTTCCGTCTGCCCGGGATACTTACAGATGTCACATTTTCCCCGGCCGATCCGGTACAAAAGTCACAAGTTCACTAATCATTACCGCGAATGATAATGGATCTTGTTAGCCAGCTGGATAATCTGGAACCGGTTGTCGATATTCAGTTTTGAATAGATGATGCTCACGTGGTTGCGCACGGTCCGTTCGGAGATGCTCAGCTCCTCGGCGATCTGGTCGTTATCGCAGCCCGTGGCGATGAGGGTGAAGATCTCCCTCTCCCGCTTGGTGAGCTTCTCCACCCATTCCATCTGCTCGCTCAGCTTGCTGTACTGCTCCCGGTCCTCTTCGTGGAGCCCTTTGATCAGCTTGTTTACCAGCACCGGGGAGATCTGGGTGACGCCGGAGTTGACCGCCCGGATGCTGGCGATCAGCTCCGTGGGGGAGAGATCCTTGAGCAGGTAGCCCGACGCGCCGTAGCTCAGGGCCTGGCGCACGTACTCGTCCTCGTCGTAGGTGGAGAGCATGATGATCCGGAGGGACGGATCCCGGGCCAGCAGCTCCTTCGTGGCCTCCACCCCGTTCATCACGGGCATGTGGACGTCCATGAGGATGAGGCTGGGCTCCAGCGCCCTCCACTGCTCAAGGGCTTCCCTGCCGTCGCTGGCGATCCCCACCACTTCGATATCGTCGGCATAGTTGTGAATGAACGTTCTCAGACTCTCGGCGAAGAGATTCTGATCGTCCACAATCAATACTCTTATCTTTCCCATTCTTCCCCTTCCACCGGTGTTTCCCTTTTTGCCAGGGGGACAGTCACATTGAGGGAAAATCCCCCCCCCGGAGCGTTGCTCACGCGGATCCGCCCGCCCAGGTTTCCGATGCGCTCCTGCATGCCCGTCAATCCGATACCCTTCACCACCTCCTCGGCGCCCTTCCCGTTGTCCACGACGCTGAGCTTAAGGTCGCCCCTTTCGATAAGGAAATGGATCGTAACCTCCGTCGCCATGCCGTGGCGGAAGGCGTTGGTCAGGGCTTCCTGGACGGTCCTGTAAAGGGCGAAGTTCAGCTCCCGGGAAAAGGAGTGGGGGATGTTGCCCCAGTTGACCTGCACCTTCACCCCGGTAACCTGCTGGAAGATCTCCACGATTTTGTAGATGGCCCTGACCCCTTCCTCTTCCGGTATCGGCGTTTCACGGGTCTTCCTTAATGCGGTTCGCGTTTCATTCAAACCCTCCCGGGCCTGCCTCCTTGCGGTTATGAGAATTTCGGACAGCTTCTCCTGATCATTCGCGGGGATGCTGCAGGCCGCGTTGAGGAGGGCGATGAGATTGGTGAAGATATACCCGGATATGTCGTGTATCTCCCGGCTGATCCGGTTCCTCTCCCGGTCGGAAGACTCGTTGCCCACGCGGCGCGCGTAGGACTGGAGATTGGCATTGAACTCGGCCAGAGCCTTCATGCTGTCCCTCTGGGTATTGAAATTGCGCTCCGTTTTCAACTTGATATTGGCCTGGTGGATCATCATGTTGATGGAGAAGGAGAGGACGGCGAAGATAAAGAGCATGACGAGAATAACCTCGGGGCCGGCATACACTTCGGGGCCGAAAAAGGAGGAATGGCCGAATACGGGATTATAGACCTGCCCGTAAACCATGAACCCCGTGAAAAGGGCGGACAGTATCCAGTTATAGGGCCTCTGGAGAATGATTCCCGCCTCCAGGAGAAGGGCGATCCCCAACAGGAGCTTGACCGTGAAATAACCCGGCTGCCCGTAGCCCTGGATAATGATCAGATAGCACCGGAAGAAGAGGATAAGGGCGGCCCGGTAGGTGGATCTCATGAAAAGCAGGAGCAGGCTGAGGGACAGGGAGATAAGGCAGAAGGAGAGAAAGGCCTGACGGACAAGAACCGTGTCGTCCGCCGGCTCCACCAGGGTGGGGGTGATGAACCAGACCAGCACATAGGATGTCAGAACCGTCAGCACAAAAAAAAGGGCTACCGTTTTGCCATGCAGCAGAAAGAGGAGGGGCCTGGGCGTTCTGTGTTTTGAACCGGGCATGTCAGAAGTATACTACGGAATAACCGAAATGGCTTACCCCTCTTTGCGGAATGGTGTATATTTATCCCATGGATAGGAACAACAAACTTTCATTAATCGCCTCCCTTGAATCGTCGGCAGCGGATTTCGCTGAATTTGTAAGACCCGTTCTGAATGACCCCGTCCTGCTCGACGGTCGTCCTGAACCGGATATGTGGACGGTCAGGGAGCATATCGTCCATGTCGCCGAAAGCGAAATCGCCGCGTTTCACCGTTACCGCAAGGCCATCGCGGAACCGGAATCGCCGGTGCTCGGTTATAATGAGGAAGTGTGGACGCCCTGCCCCGAACTGGGATACGGCGATGAGGATCCTTCCCCGTGGCTGGATTTTCTGCTCATGATGAGGAAACTGGAAAGCACCCATCTCCGGCGGATAGCCGGTGCCGATTGGGGCGGGTATGCCTATAGGCACTCCTCCTTCGGCCTTGTCCCCCTGGAACGGTGGGTCTCCGATTATATAGAGCATATCAAAGTTCACAGGGACTATATCGAAAGGAACATCGGATTATTAGGCAAAGCGGCAAGATAGGGGCATTAGATAGTGCCCTTGCCAATGATACATCTGGTTATAGCCTACAAAGTTCTGGAGAATACGGAAGTCGGG
>QKAI01000285.1 GCA_003246505.1 Spirochaetaceae bacterium
GTGGGCCGAGGTCTGCCGGGAGACGGGGGTCCTCTGGGGAATGGACGGGGAGCACCTGGAGAAGCTCCATCTGCCCCCCCGGGAGAACAACCGCTGGGAGAGGGCCTTCGACCGGCTCCTGGACGGCATGGTGTACAGCTCCCCCGATGAGAAGGAGAACCTTCCCTACGTCTTTCCCGACGAGAGCCGCAACGTCTCCCTGGGCAGGCTGATCTTCGTCGTCCGGTCCCTTTACGAGGATTTCTTCCCCCTCACCGGGCAGCGCATGCCCCTGGAGAACTGGATACCCCGGCTGGAGCAGCTGATGGAGAAGTACCTCCACGTCCGTCCCGATAACGAGGGGGACGGACGGGACCGGGAACGGATCAAGGCGGTATTCCGGAACATCAACAACCTCATGGAGGGGCTGGACTATCTGGACATCCTCTCCGATCCCTCCGTACCCTGGACGGTCTGCCGCTCCCTGGTCCAGGAGCTGATAGAGAAAACCGCCCTGCGCAAGGGGGGCTATCTGACCCGGGGCATCAGCTGCTCCTCCCTCAAGCCCCTCAGGGCGGTTCCCTTCCGGGTGATCATCCTCCTGGGGATGGACAACGGGGTATTTCCCGGAAGGGAGGAGGAGTACAGCTTTGATCTGACCGAGCTGGCCCGTCCGGCGGTGGACCTCTCCCGCCGGGCGAGCGACCGCTTCTCCTTCCTGGAGGCCCTTCTTTCGGCGCGGGAAAAATTCTGGGTCTTCTACAGGGGACGGAGCGATGTCTCCGGCGAAGTCCAGCACCCCTCCCCGGTCATAACCGAACTGGAGGAGATGATCCGGCGTCACTGGCCGGAATTCGCCTCCTCCCTCTACGTGCAGGAAGCCCTCCAGCCCTTCGACGCCTCCTATTTCAACGGGACCAGGCGGATCCCCTCCTACGACCGGGTCGCCTACGGGCAGGCCCTCGCCCTGGGGGGAAAGAGAGCCGCGGCGGGGGCCCCGCAGCGTCGCCTTGCCCTGGGGCAGAGGGAAACCCCGGAGGAGATCTCCCTGAACGATCTGATTCAGTTCTACCGCAATCCCCTCCAGGTCTACGGAAGAAAATCCCTGCGCCTCTTCCCTAAGAGGGAGGAAGAGGAGGACCGGGACCTGTTCGACCCGGTGGAGCCGGCCCTCTTTGAGGATACCCGCTTTTTTGAGGAACTGATCTCCCTCTGGTGCGAAAAAGGCCCCTTGGATCCGGCAAGCCTGGAATCCCGGGCTAAGGCCTGGTGGAGCCGGTGCGTCCGGGAGGGGCGCCTTTCCGGGAACCACTGGGAAGGCTCCCCCTTCTCCCAGCTTCTGGAAAGGGGGGAAAATCTTCTCTCCCGGCTCAACGGATCGGACCGGTCCCTCTGGGAAGGCAGCCATGGACGGGAGAGGATCTTCGAACCCTCCGCCTGGGGGGCGGGGGGGAGCGATACGGTCTATCTGGAGAGCCCCCTGGTGGAAACCGCCTTCGGCAGGGTCAGGCTGACCGGAAGCGCGGGATCCCTCTACGGAGAGGAGATTCTCAGCTCCGCCTCCTTTCTGTTCGGTGAGAAGCCCAGGACAAAGGATCTCTTCGGCCCTTTCCTGGGGCACCTCGTACTGGCATTGAAGGGAGGGGAGGCCTACTACGGCCGGCAGATCCTTCTGGCCGGGGACCGGGGGGCCCGGCTGGCCGGTTGGACTTCCCGGTCAGGCCAGAGGGGGGAGCACTTCCATCCCGTACCGGATCCGGAAAAGACCCTGGCCCTGCTGGCCGAGCTTTATATGGAGAATCTTTCCGATCCCTTCCCCTTTTACCCCTCCCTGCTGGAGGGGGCGAAGGATCCGGCGGAACTGCCCGGGCAATGGCCCTCCCTGTGGAGGAACGCCCTGTCCGGCGATTGGGGAGGTTACGACATCAAATCCTGTCCCTACCGGGAGATGCTTCTTCCCGATCCCCCCGAATGGGACAGGCGGATGGACCGGCTGCTAACGGGAATTCTTCCCTATATCCTTTAGAAGAAGCCTTTTCCTTTTAAAAGTCTCTGAATTGGTGTATATTTATAGGGCCTGCCCGAACCGGATTCATGTTGTCCGGGGTTACGGGTAATCCCCCCCTCTCTGCCCTAGTCTGGAAAATCCCGTTTTTCAGACTGATAAATCACAATTACCAGTCTGATAAATCGCATTCCCTAGTCTGAGAAATGGTTTTTCCCCGTAATGGAATACACGAAAGGAGTGTTACCTTTAAAGTAAAAGAGCCTTAAGTTTACCATAAACTCAAGGCTCTTTTCTTTTCCCTCCTTGCCCCTAGAAACAGGGATATGCCGTGGGTCTAGAAGGTGAAAAGGGTCTTCATAATGTCCTGATCCGCTTCCTTGTTCAGGATGCGGTAGACATTGGAGATCAGGGGGAGCTTCAGGTTATGCTTCTGAATCAGATCATGGGCGTAACGGGCGGCGAAAACCCCCTCCGGGAGGTAGGGGATGTCCTGGATATGGGAGATCAGGTCCCCCATGTCCCGGTATTTTCCTATGATGTTCTTGAGGATGATCTCCCGGCCGAACCGGCGGTTCCTTCCGTAAACGGACCGGCAGGTCACGTCCAGATCCCCCACGCCCGCTATGGAGGTAAAGGTTTCCGGGTGGGTCGAGCCCAGGGCCTTTCCCAGGGTCTGGATTTCGTTCAGCCCCGCGGCGAAGAGGAGGGATTCGGTGTTGTCCCCCACGTACTGGACATCCTGTTCCTTCATGGCGTCCAGAATCCCGAAGGCGATGGCCACCACGTTCTTGATGGCCGCGCAGGTCTGCACGCCCACCACGTCCAGGGAGGAGTAGATCTTTATGGTCTCGCTAGCCAGAAGCTCCCGGAAGAGGATGGAATTCCCCGGGTTCAGGGAGGCGGAGATAAGGCCGGTGATCTTGCCCCGGCCCACTTCCTCCGCATGGCTGGGACCGGAGATGTAGACCAGGTTCCCCTTGTAACTGCCGGGGAGGTAGTTCTCCAGGGCGTCGATGATCAGCTGGGGGCCGTTCTTACCGGGAAGGAAGCCCTTGGCTATGGTGGCGATCTTCACCTCCCCCTCCAGAATGGCAGGGTAGGTCAGAAGCTGCTTCATGGTGTTGACCGTGAAAAGGGAGGGGGTGGCCAGTATCATGTAGCCCGCCCCTTCCATGGTTTTCTCAAGGCCTGTGAAGGCGGTGACATTCTCCGGCAGAGTCACCCCGGGGAGGAACACCTCGTTCGTTCTCTCCTTATTGATCTGGCCGGCGGCCTTTTCGTCGAAACTCCAGAGGGAAACCTCATGTCCCTTTTTCCCCAGCACGGCGGCCAGGGCGGTTCCGAAGGCGCCCGCTCCTATGATTGCTACTTTTTCCATGGCGACACTCCTATTTATAAGTTACCGAATAGGACAGGGGCTTGTCCAGCATGAGCATGCGGATGATCGGCACCCGGTAGGTCACGGTCCTGCCGGAGATCTCTCCCCCCACCTGGGAGACGATGCTCCCCGGGACGGTAACCGTAAATACCAGGGTGGACCCATCCAGGGCTTTCTCCGCCTCCTCCAGGGAGGACGCGTATCCCTCGAAGGGGTAGATCACCATTTCCCGGTACTCCTCCTCGGTCAGGCCGATGCTCCCCGATGGGCCGAGCATGGAGACGGTGGGGTCGGAGAAGATGGGCACCAGCACGGACATCTGCTCCCAGTTCTCCCGGGTGAAGGTAATCCGCAGGGTGGTTTCGCTCCCCCTCTTGTCGATGACGAAAATCGTCTGTTCCTCCCCGTTTTCCAGGGCGACCATCTTCTCGAAATCGTCAAAGGCGATTTTCCCGGAATAACGGTATTTCTCCTTGACCACCGAGTGGGAGGTGATGCCCCTGTTCTCATCGAGGCCCTTGTTCGTATCGGCCAGCAGCATATCCTCGTCCACCAGGTCGAAGAAGAAGTCCCCGAAGAAGGGGGCCAGGGTAAAGGACATGTCCATGGTTCCCGTTCCGTTTCCGTCGAGATTCAAAGAGCCCTTAACGGAGCAGGCGGTCAGCAATCCGGCCATAATCAGAAGGGGTATAGTTTTTTTCAAAGGCGATAAGCTCCTCGTCATTGGTTACAAAATTTTCTGCTCCCTAGGATAGTCCAAAATCGGTCCTCTTTCTAGCTTTAGGTCCGATGATCAGGGGAAATCGCTGGAAAATCACCACGAAATTTGTTATCATAGCTCCCTATGGAAACGTTTATACTGGGAAGCGGAGGAATGATGCCCCTCCCGGGCCGTCATCTGACTTCCGTCCTGCTGCGCCGGGAGGGGGATCTCTTTCTCTTTGACTGCGGCGAAGCGACGCAGGTCTCGCTGAAAAAACTGAATCTTAAGTGGAAGAAAATCTCCACCATCTTCATTTCCCATACCCATGCGGACCATGTCACCGGTCTGCCCGGCCTCCTCATGCTCTCCTCCCAGGTGGAGAGGGAGGAGCCCCTGACCATCATCGGCCCTCCCCGCATCGCCGAGTATGTGGAGGTGAACCGCCGGGTTCTGGAAATGTATATCAATTATGAAATCCGGGTCCAGGAGATCGAGAATCCCCTGGAAGACCAGATCGTCTTCGAAGGGGAGGGGTTCCGGGTCAGGAGCTTTCCCCTGCGCCACTCCCGGGTCTGCGTGGGCTATACCCTGGAGGAGGAGTCCCGGCCGGGGGTCTTCTTCCCGGAAAAGGCGAAGGAGGCCGGCGTCCCCGTGGGGCCCCTCTGGTCCCGCCTGCAGCGGGGGGAGACGGTGACCCTGGAGGGGGGCCGACAGGTAGAGCCCGCGGAGGTGATGGGCGATGCCAGGAGGGGACGGAAGTTCTCCTTCATCACCGATACGAGCTACCACGAATCCATCCCCCCCTTCGTCTCCGGTTCGGATCTTCTCATCTGCGAGGCCATGTTCGACTCCACCCTGGCCGATTCGGCCCGGGAGAAGCGGCACCTGACCGCGGAACAGGCCGGGCGCATCGCCCGGGAGGCGGGGGGCGTCAAAAAGATGGGGCTCATCCACTTCAGCCCCCGTTACGCCAACAAGGAGCTCTCCCTCATCCGGGATGAGGCGGTCCGGGAGTTTCCCGAATCCTTTCTCTGCCGCGACCAGATGGATATTCCCATCCCCTTCGACGAGTGATGTCCCTGATTCTGGAGGGGGTGGAGAAACGGTACGCCTCCCATACCGCCCTGGACGGGATCAGCCTGACCCTCAGGCCCGGGGAAATTTCCGGCCTCCTGGGGCCGAACGGGGCGGGAAAGAGCACCCTCCTCAAAATTCTGGCGGCCTACTTCTATCCCACGGCGGGACGGGTCAGCTGGCGGGGCATCGATCCCCGGGAGGATCCCGCCGCCTACCGCCGACTTGTGGGATACCTGCCCGAGGGATCCCCCCTTCCGGGACGTAGCACCGCCCGGGACCTTCTGACCCGGGCCTGGAGGGACTATCGCCGGACCGAGCCGGGACCGGGGGAGATCGAATCCCTTCTGGACCGTTACGGCATCGGGGAAGGGGAGAGGGATAAGCCCGTGAAGACCCTTTCCCGGGGATACAACCAGAGAACCGGCCTGGCCCTGGCCGAGGCGGGGGATCCCTCTCTTCTGCTGCTGGACGAACCCTTCTCCGGTCTGGACCCCTCCCGGGTCCGGAGCCTGAGGGAGACCCTGAG
Source organism: Spirochaetaceae bacterium (assembly GCA_003246505.1). GTDB lineage: Bacteria > Spirochaetota > Spirochaetia > DSM-2461 > DSM-2461 > SZUA-368. The sequence goes on from QKAI01000285.1 coordinate 5,672, forward strand.
AGCGGGCAGGGAGAACCGGGCGATCCTCTTCTCCTCCCATATCCTCCAGGAGGTCTACGCCCTGTGCGACCGGATCCTCATCATGGGAAAGGGGCGAATCCTGGGGGATGTGAAGAGGGCTGATTTTTCCGGCTGGGAGGGACTGGACGACTATTACAGTTCCCTGACGGGGAGGGGGGATGAGTAAAAAGCCCCTTCTCTTCTCACCCCTGCTGCTGCTTCCGGTCATTCCCCCCTTCCTGGCGGGACAGGGGGGGCTTCTCTTCCCCCTGCTCTCCCTCTGCGCCCTGGTGCTGACCCCCCTCTTCACGGCCCCCCTGCTGGCGGGGGAACGATCCCGGGGCACCGATCTTCTGCTCCTCACGGGCCCCTTCTCCGACGGGGAACTTCTGGCCCGCCTCTTCCGCCGGGGGGCCGGCCCCTTCCTGCTGCTCTTCTCCCTGCCCGGGGGAATCGCCGCCCTGCTCCGTCTCGTCGGCGGGGACGACGGGGGCGGGGTGATCCTTTCCTGCCTCACCCTGGCCGGGGAGATACTGGTTTTCACAGCCCTGGGACTGGGGCTTTCCGCCCTGTGCGGCAGGACGGTGACCGCCTGGATCCTTACCTATCTGATCCTGTTTCCCCTGAACGCTCTGCCCTTTCTCCTGCCCCGGTGGACCGATCCCCTGTTCAACGGCTATCTCCCCCTGGGCGCGGCCGTCGGCTTACCCGCCCTGACCCTGTGGGCCCTCTACGGGGCCCGGTATATCCTGGCCCGCCAGCGGGAAGACCCTATGGCGAGCCATCCGGGGAGGAGGGTCCTTCTCTCCCTGTGCGGAATAACTCTTCTCTTCCTCCTACCGGGGGGAATGGATCTGACCTTCTCCGGACAGTTCCGCCTGAACCGGGTCACCGCCCGGACCATCCGGTCCCTGGAGGATCCGGTCCATCTGAGATGGTACCGCACTTCCAACGCTTCCCTGTACGGAGGGGGCATGGAGAATTTGGAGGCCCTTGTCCTCTCCGCCAGGATCAAGGGGGGATTTTCCCTCCCCTATAATCTGAACCGGGGAGAGGGGGGCGCCCGGTTAAGCGACCGGGATATCGCCGCCCTGGGAAAGGAAAGGGGATGGACCGTGCAGACCGCCCGGGGGTCATCGGAGCCGGTCTACTCCGCCTGGGAGATCACGTACCGGGGCAGAACGGAGACCCTGCCCTTCGTTTCCCATCCCCTGGTGGCGGAGGAGCAGTTTCTGGCCGCCCTCCAGCGTCTTTCCGCGGGAACCCGGCCGGTGGCGGGGATTATCACGGGGCGGTCAGACCGGCCGGCGGAGGAGTTCTGGAAGGCCCTGACCGGCGCCCTGGGCGAGTACTACCGGACCGTGGACTATACGGGGCGGGTTGAGGATATCCTCACGGAGAATCCGGACTGTCTCTTCGTTCTGGGGAGCCGGGACCTCTCCGACTGGGAGTGCTCCCGCATCTTCTCCTACGTGGACGGGGGAGGCTCCGCCCTGGTCACCCTCTCCTCCCTGGAACTGGATCCGATCAGGACGGACCGCATTCTCCGTACCGGCGTGGACGGAATGGCCAGGGAACTGGCCGCCCGGGACATTTACCCGGGGGAATCCCTCATTATGGACCGGGACCGGCAACTCTCCCTCTCCCCCGGGACGGGAGAACCACCCCGGCCCTATCCCCTTTGGTTCGCCACGGGCCGGTCGGGCCTCTTCGATTACCAGGCCCTGTGGAGCGTTCCCCTCTACTACACCGGCTCAGGGGAGCTCCTCTGGTCCGTCCGATCCTCTGGCCGCTCCTTCCTGGCGGACAGTCTGACCGATCTTTCCCCCGAATCCGTCGAGGGGGCCTCCTCCATCACCCGCCTCTCCTATACCACCGCCCTGGCCCTGCGGGAGGGGGAGGGGCTGCTGGCTGTCGTTTCCGGGGAGGAATCCCTCTCCGACCTGATGGCTCTGGCCGATCCCGGCCTGGGGAACAGCGCCTGGATACAGAGCCTGGCCTTCTATCTCAGCCGAAACGGGGATCTTCTGGAACTGAGAAGCAAAAGCGGAAGGAGGGTCTATTGAGATACCTGAAATTTGTCCTGCCCCCCCTGGCTGTCATCGCCCTTTTCCTGGTAGTGAGAGTCCAGGCGGGATGGGAGGACATTCGGCCCCTCTTCCGGGATTATCAGCCCGATTCCCTCATCTCCATAGGGAGGAGCGGCACCGGGGACAGGCTGGTGATGGAAGAGGGCCGGCTCTATCAGACCGGGGAGGGGATCGATTATCCCGTCCGGGAGGAGTGGAGCGACTATTTCCGGGAACTTCCCCTTCGATTCACCGCTAACCTGGCGGGACGGCTCCGGGAGGACGCGGACTGGCTTCCCCCGGGACGGACGACCCTGACCTACCGTTACGGTAAAAATAAAACCCTGGTCCTGGAACTCCGTTATCCCACCGCGCCGGAGGAAGGGGAAGGTCTTTTCCTTTTGGGAAGGGGCAGGAAATCCCCGGTGTATTTTCTGGCCGACGGGAATCCCCTGCTGCCGGGGGAGAGGGATCTGAGGGACCGGCGCCTTTTCCCGGAGCTGAAGAGCGGGGGGGACATTATCACCTACCGTCTCAGCACGCCCCGAAGGGGGGACGGGGCCTCCCTTTACAACTATGTTCTGGAGAAACAGGGGGACAGCTGGATCTATACCGGCCGGGGTGAGGAGAATCCCCTTAAGGAGGCGGAGGTCCATCTTCTCATGCTGAGCCTGGCCGGAGCGGAGGGGAGCGGTTTACGGGAGCGCGAGGAGGGCCATCCCGGGGAGGAACGGTTCCGCATCGAGATCGGGGACAACCGGGGGAACCGGTACATCCTTGTCGTCGGCGACAGGGAAGAGGTGGACGGGGAGCCCAGCTATCTGGCCGTGCGGGAGGGGGGGACCGCTGTGTTTCTGGTCTCCCGGGATACCCTTACCGTCCTGGCCCCACCCCTTAACCGATTACTCGATCTGTAAGCGGTAGGTGAATTCGAATCCCCGGCGGACGATGGTGATCCTCACATCCCGGCTGTCCCCCAGGGCTCCGTAGAATTCGGTGAGACTGCGGGGATATTTTCCGTTGATCGATTTGAGGATATCCCCGTTTCTCATTCCCAGGGAGGCGGCCTGGCTCCTTTCCTGCACATCCCCTATGATCAGGGATCCCTCGTTCCGGGAGAGGCCCATTCTGTCCCTCAGCTCCTGGGTCAGTTCGGCCAGGGTGAAACCCGGCCAGGGGGGGGATTCGGATTTGGAGGCGAGGCGGATCGTTTTCGTCAGTTCCCGGCCCCCCCTTACCAGGGTGATTTTCACCCGGTCCCCGGTGCTCTTCCCATCCACCAGGGCCATGAGGTCCTCGGCGGTGCCGACCGGCCTGCCGTCCAGGGCGATGATCAGATCCCCCGGCAGAATCTCCCCTTCATCGGCGGGGGAGTTCCGGTAGACATTGAATACGAAAACCCCCGCCCACTCCTCCAGGCCCATCTGGCTCTTGAGGGAGGGTATGGCGGTGTTGATGTTCACCCCCAGCCAGGGATGATCCACCCTGCCCAGGGAGATGAGATCCTCCAGGCTCTCTTTCACCTGGTTGATGGGAATGGCGAAGCCCAATCCCCGGTTCCCCCCCGTTTGGGAGGCTATCCAGGTGTTGATCCCTATCACTTCCCCCTCCAGGTTCACCAGGGCCCCCCCGGAGTTTCCCGAATTGATCGCCGCATCGGTCTGAAGGTAATCACTGTTGCCTCCGGTCGCGCCGACACCCCGCCTGTGTCCGGCGCTGATAATGCCCTTGGTCACGGTGGATTCCAGGCCGTAGGGGTTTCCCACGGCCAGCACCCAGTCACCCACTTCGACCGCATCGGAATCGCCCAGCCGGGCTGCGGGGATTTCCTCGTCCGATCGGAAGGAGAGGAGGGCCAGATCCCTTTCCCTGTCCGTCCCGGCCAAATTCGCTTCATATTCCCTTCCGTCATAGAGGGTTATGCGAATTTCATCCGCTTCGCCGGCCACATGGTAATTGGTTATGACATAGACGGTCCGTCCCCGCTGGTCCACGATGATTCCCGAGCCCAGTCCTGACTGCCGATACTCGCGGGGCTCCGACTCCCCCGGATCGGGGAAGGGGTTATTCTCCCCTGGATTGCCGAAAAAGAACTGCCAGGGATTAAAGGAGGGGGATTCTCTGATGACGATGTCCACCACGTCGATCTCCACCACCACGGGAAGAACCTGGCGGGAAACCTGGCGGAATGCCCTCTGCAGATTATCGACCGTGTCCCGCCAGGTCTCGTCCTGGGCGGCAAGGGGCAGGTTAAGCAGCAGGGGCAGAAGGAGGGGGAAAAAAAACTTTTTCATGGATCCCTTTTCCGGGGGGAGGCTTTTTTCCTTATGCGGAAAAGGCGGGCAAGGTGGTCCCCCCTCTCCGGGATAAGAAGAATGATCAGAGCATAAAAGAGCAGGGTCAGTCTGTTCGTCCTTACCGGTTTCATCAGTGCTGTGCACTCATCGCTTTTCCCAGTCATGCCATTTATCTTAACCCGATCCGGTTACATCAGAATTGCCGAACCATTACAAAACTGTAATGTGGGCGAAATTTTCCAGGAAGACCTGATCCTCCGGGGAAAACCGGCCCCTGAGGGGACTGTCTATATCCAGTACGCCGATGAGCCGGCCCTCCCGCCTGAGGGGAACGACGATTTCCGAATTGCTGGCCCCGTCGCAGGCGATATGCCCGGGAAAGAGATGGACATCATCCACACGCAGGGTCTTTCCTTCCGCGAAGGCCCTGCCGCAGACCCCCTTGCCAGCGGGAATGGTAACGCAGGCGGGCAGCCCCTGGAAAGGGCCCAGCACGAGGGCCTGCTCCTCCTCCTTCCACAGGTAGAAGCCGACCCAGTTGATATCCTCGAGATACCAGTTGAGCAGGGCCGAGGCGTTGGCCAGATCGGCGATGAGGTCCTTTCCTTCCATAAGGGCTTTCAGCTGCTCCAGAAGCAGGGTGTCATCCCCTTTTTTTTCATTGAACATGGGGGGATATTAGCATAACCGGGTGTCCGTTGTCAGCCCTTTCCTCCCGGCAGGGAGGCTCTCATCCGGGAAGGAAGCATGCCGAAGCGTCGCTTGTAGAGCCGGGAGAAGTAGCGGTAATCCCCGAAGCCCACCCGGGACGCCGCCTCGCTTATGGTCATGTCCCGGTTCTCCCTGAGCAGGCGGTCCGCCTCCCTCAGTCGCAGGGAATTCACATACTCCATGGGGGTGGACCCGCAGCTTTTCTTAAAGGCGCTCACGAAATAATTGGGATGGAGGTGGGCCACATCCGCCAGATCGGCCAGGCGGATATCCTCCCCGATGTGATCGGCGATATACCGGTTCACCCTCTGGACGGGGGACGTCCTGTCCGATCGGAGGACCAGGGAGGGTTCCACTTCTTCCAGGAAGATCATAAGCAGCTCCATGAGGGAGATCCGGGACTTAAGGGGGAAGAAGGGATCCGATGGGGAGGTGAGGACGAAGGAGAAGGCCCTTTCCGTTCTCTCCCGGTCCGGGCGGCAGAGAAAGGCGTCCCGGTGGTAGCGGAAGCGGCGGCCCTCGGGAAGAACCGTCTCGAAGTGGGTCCAGTACTGGACCACGGGACGGTCCCGGTCCTGCCAGTGGGAGTGAACCGTCCCGGCGGGAATAAAGCAGAGATCCCCCGCCCGGGGATGGAAGAGGGCATCCTCGGTCCTGATATGGCCCTCCCCGCCGAGGAAATAGTAAAATTTATGGAACACATAGCGGCGGTTATCCTCTCTCCAGTCCCGGAGACAGGTATTGCGGTTACCTATGAGATGGCGGATCGAAAGGGAGTCAAAGAAATCATTATCCGAAGATTTCATGGCAAAAGTCTATAATAACTGCTTAATATAGTCCACATATTCCCTAATTCTGCCCTATTTTTCTCCCCCGCTGAGGCATAGAATGGGCTGTGGAGGAGTAATCCATGGACAGAAAGCACCGTGAATATTTAGACCTGATCGATCGCGTCGTCGGGGAGGGCCCCTACGGGGACAACTGGGAATCCCTGGGTACCTACCCGGAAGCGGGGTGGTACGGAAGAGGGAAATTCGGGATCTTCATCCACTGGGGAGCCTATTCGGTTCCCGCCTTCGGGAGCGAATGGTATCCCCGCAAGATGTATGTTCCCGGGACAAGGGAGTACGAGGACCAC
>QKAI01000481.1 GCA_003246505.1 Spirochaetaceae bacterium
GTTCCACCTTCGATACTATTTATAACACAAATGTCACCTATTCCATTGCTTCAAGGAGTGGTGATACATATTATGTGGATGTTAATCCCGTTGGCGCCGGTTCAAACACAGAGACTTTCACCTTCCGTGCCCAGACATCGGATAATATGTTCGAGGGGGATACCTGGCTGATCTATCATTTTACGAGTGGGGGAACCACCTACTAACCCCATGCAAATCCACACCATCCCCTCGGGCCCCCTGGAAACCAATACCTTCCTCATCGACAACGGAGCGGGGGAGGCCCTGCTCATAGACGCCCCTCCCGGGGGGTACGGGGACGTGATGCCCCTGGTAAGGGAGAAGGGCCTGGCCCTGCGGGCGGTCCTCCTGACCCACGGCCACTTCGACCACGTGCTGGACGCGGCCCTCTTCCAGAAGGACGGGGTGCCCCTCTACGTCCATCCCGATTCGGAGGAGATGGTGCGCGACCCGAACAGGTGGATGCCCTTCCCCTTTCCCGGGGTGGACCTCTCCGGTCTCTCCTGGGCCGGGCGGGACGTCTTCCCCGAGGGGAAGGAGACCCTGGAGCTGGCGGGGCTGACCGTTAATATCCGCCATGCCCCGGGACACTGCCCGGGGAGCCTCGTCTTCCACTTCCCCCGTCTCAACGCCGCCTTCGTGGGGGACGTGATCTTCTACCGCTCCATCGGCCGGACGGACCTGCCCGGGGGGGACATGGCGGTCCTCATGGACTCCATCCGCCGGGAGATCGTCACCCTGCCCGACGGGACCCTGCTCTATCCGGGTCACGGCCCGAGCACCCTGGTGGAAGAGGAAAAGGAACACAATCCCTATCTGAGCTGGTAGGGCCGGCCCTTTTGGGTTAAAATTCAATAAAACAGTCACTTTTTATTTTTAAGACTTTTCTCGGCAAATATTTTCTGATAAGGTAAAGATCATATTTAATAATCCGAGGAGTAAAGAGTTGAACAATACGTCGTCAAAAGGGGTTATCCCTTTCTTTCTGTCGTCCCTTGCGGCCATCGCCGCCGCAACGGTCCTATCGGTGTATTTTCCCATCTGGGGGAACATCCCCCTGAATATTATTCTGCCCGTTTATCTCCTGATCACCGCAAAGATGGTTTCCTTTGAGAAAATCAAGCTGTCCACCCTTATCATAGGGAGGGCCCTGACCGCCCTCACCGCCTTTACCCTGCTTCCCCCCCGGGCCCTGATTATCATCCTGGCGATTCTCATGTATATCAATATCTCCGAAGCCACCCTTTCCGATTTCAAAAAGGGGCGATACGGGAACGGCATCGCCGGTCTCGCCATGCTGGCCTCCACCCATCTCCTTTTCAACTCCCAATGGATTCCGGTTCTGGCCGGGGAAAAATGGGGGCTTGTCCATGTGGGCTATTACCTGATTCAGTCCAGGGGAATCCTCTTGTGGGCCGTGGCCTACACCCTCTGGAACTGGAATTTCGTTACCGGTGAATTCTCTCCCGCCGTCAGCCTGTACCATCTGGCTATCCTGGCGACCCCCGCCCTGATAAGCGTGGCCTTTCTGAATCCCGGGATCTGGGTGCTGGCGAGGGCGACGAGCCTGACATCGGGGGGCGTTCTTCAAATCGCCTTTAAAGAGAAAATCGAAGGGAATCTTATGGCGCCCCGCTTCGCCGCCTTTGTGGCGTTCGTCCAGAAAAGGGGAGTGCAGATTCCCCTGGCGGCGGTGGTCGTCGTTTTGAGCGGCCTTTCCCTATTCGTCGGATAGACAGGAGGTATTTATGGTATCCACCAGGAATTTATACAGGGAAGAGGAGTTTGAAGTCCGCCTCAAGGCCTCCATGTTTTCCGTGGTACTCCTTGCCATACTGGGACTGTCTCTGCTGATCATCATCAGCGACTTTCTTTCCGGTGCCGAGCCGGGGAGGTATATTTCCCACGCTGTCCTGATAGGCATCATATTCTGCTCCTGGGTACTGGTCAGGAAAGGATTCTATAAACAGGTCAGCACCGCCTTTCTGATGCTTCTCACGATAGGATTCATCCTCCTCCGTTTTTCCATGGGCAACTGCGGCGATGCGACCCTCTTCGTCCTCACCACCATTGTGGGGGCTTTCATCATTTTCAGTTCCGTGTTCATAGAGAAAATGCTGTTCCTCCTGATTCAGGCGGGGATCTATCTGTTCAGCTACCTCGCCATGATCCTTCTCCTGCAGTTCAAGTGGGGCTGGGACGGGGAGGGGGGCGTCTCGGTTCCGGAGCAGGTGCTCTTTACCATGGTGGCGGTGCTCTCGGTCTGCTTTTCCATCCTCATGATACGCAAGACCGTCAATATCGTCCTGGCTAACATGAAAGAGAAAATGGGACAGCTGGAGGAGTTCTCCCGAAAGAACGAATCCCTCATAAGCGAATCGGCGGAGCAGCTGAACCGGGCCTCGGGACTCCAGGAGGACGCCCACCGCACCCTGGTGGTCAGCGACAGGATCCAGGGCCACACGAACCGCCTGAAGGAGGATACGGAGCAGCTCAACCGGCGTCTTGAGAATTCCGGGGAGGCCCTGAAGACCGTGGACCTGTCCATCGAAAAACTCCGGATGATCTCCCAGGACCAGGCCTCCCAGGTCACCCAGTCCAGCGCCTCCATCGAGGAGATGGCCGCCTCCATCCACAACGTCACCGCCATTATCCAGAGCAAGACCGAGTCGGTGGCGAGCCTGCGGAAAGAGGCGGACCAGGGGGAACAGACCATGACCCAGACCCGGGGGGCCTTCGACAGGGCCAACTCCCTCCTCGACGAGATCAGGGACATTACGGTCATGATTTCCGATATCGCCGACAACACGAATCTCCTGGCCATGAACGCGGCCATAGAGGCGGCCCATGCGGGGAATTCGGGCAAGGGCTTCGCCGTGGTGGCCTCGGAGATCCGCAAGCTGGCCGAATCCAGCTCCCAGAACGCCCGGCGCATAGAGGATACCATCAAGGAGATGATCAAGGCCATCGAGCAGACGGGTCGGCAGGTCGACGCGTCGGGGCTGGCCTTTAAGAATATCGCCCGGGGCATTGACAACGTGGGCTCCTCCATGGCGGAGATCTCCCGCAGCACCGATGAATTGAATGCGGGCAGCCGGGAGATTCTGGACTCGGTAGGACACCTCAACAGCATCACCCAGGAGGTGGTGGAACAGATCGACAGCGTGGCCCGGGCGGCGGTCCGGGTCAATTCGGACCTGCAGGATATCCGCCGGATTTCGGAGAACACCGCCGCCATCTCCCGCTCCTCCTCGGAGGAAACGGGGGAGCTGAAACAGGCCTCCGAAACGATGGAGAAGCTTTGCCAGGATCTCCTGGAGCAGAGCCGCAAGCTCAATTCGGCCATGCTCTAGGGCCCCTTTACAAACCCCGATCCTGCTGTATAATAAACCCCTATGGACTGGCGGACAGGGGAACGGGGAGCCTATGAGGGAAAAACGGGTAAGACATAATTATCTCCTAAGCATTATCCGCACCATGCTCCTGAGCGGTATCATCCCTCTTCTCATTCTGGGATTCCTTTCCTACGCGAGCTCCTCCCAGGCCCTGAAGAAGAGGGTTTCCGAAACGAACATGCTGCTTCTGGAGCAGACGAGAATGCGTTTTGAACAGACCCTGGACATCATTTACAGCCACTACGTCCTCCTGGGAAACGATCCCTCCCTGACCGATCAGCTGAACCGCTCCCTTAGCTACTCCGACGTGACCATTATCCCGGAGATCCAGAAGAAGCTCCATGAAATCCAGAATCTCCAGAACCTGGTCAGGGGCAGCCGACTGGTGAATCTCCAGAACGACTGGGTGATCTACCATGATTATTTTCAGGACCATGTGGAGGAGGAGCTCCGGGACTACGTGAACAGGCGCATGACCGGGAGGTACAACGTCTTCTGGACTTTCGAGGAGGACAGGGACAACCGGATCAGCCTTTTCATCAAGCTGCCCTACAACAGCAGCAGCAGCACGGGAGCCCTCATCGTGGACCTGGACCAGAAGGAGATAGGGGACTATTTCCTGGACGACGGGGATAAGAAGATGCTCCTGGCCGACGAAGAGGGCTCCATCGTCCACTACTATGAGAGCTCTCTGATAGGAACCGGCCTGGAGTCGGTCCTGGGCCCGGATTACGGGGAGAGGCTTACCGGGGACCGGGGGGCCTTTACCTTCAGGGACGGGGGAGGGACGTCCCAGTACGTGATCTACGAAAAGTCCCGATACAACGGCTGGACCTACTTCATCCTCTACGACATCCGCTCCCTTAACCGGGACATCATCAATATCCGCAGACTCACCTTTCTGATGATAGGCATTATCATCCTCTTCCTTTCGGTTATCAGCGTCTTCTGGAGTTCCAAAAGGCTTTACGGCCCGGTGGGATCCATCTACGCCAGGGTCAAGGAGAAGATGCTCCTGGAGAAGGAACCGGGAGTCGTCGACGAGATAAGCTATATCGGCCGGGGGGTGGACAGTCTCTTCGAGGAGCGGCAGAGGCTCAAGATAGAGATAGCCCGGCAGACCATTCTGATCGAAGAGCTGTTCATGAGAAAACTGATCAGGGGGGAGCTGAATCGGGAGAGGATAGGGGAGCGTACGGAATCCCTGGGGAAATTCCGGGATTTCGCCGGCTATTATCTGGTCTGCTTCCGGGTCTCCGATTCCGGGGACGAGGAGATGACCGCCGTCCTGCTCCTCAGCGCCATACGGGCCGTCCTGGAAAAGGGGGGGCAATACCTCACCCCCATCCTCAAGAACGGCATCGTCGTCGCGCTCATAGACAGCACGGAAGGGGATGTGGTGAATTTCAGGGAGAACCTCTTCGTGGAGCTGCTCCGCCTGCAGGCGGACATAGGCATGGATCAGAACATGGGGGTTTCCATGGGAATCAGCGGCTACCACCGGGATCCCCTGGAAACGGAAATCGCCTACCGGGAGGGCATCGAGGCCCTCATGGGCGGCGGGGAGGCGGGAAACAGCCTTTCCATCCAGTTCTATGAGGATCTTGAGCTGGACAAGACCATCAACATCGTCTATCCCGGCGGCCAGGAGGAGGAGCTCCTCCGCTGGATCGGCAACGGCAACGGGGAGAAGGCCGTCCAGGCGATGGAGGGAATTCTGGACCATATCTTCGGGATCCGGGTGGGGTACCGGGAGCACATGCTCAACGTCAGCCGCCTTCTCGTGAAGCTGACCAATGTCCTGCAGGACGCGGGGATCCCCCTCAAGGAGCTCTTCCCCCTTACGGAAAACCCCATGGACCAGGTTATGGCCCTGACCGACCGGGAGGAGATCAAGGCCTGGTTCCGCTCCCGCCTCATAGAGCCGATCATCCCCCTGCTCAGGAAGCAGCGCAGCTCCCGCAGCAAGAACCTCATCCAGGACGTCATACGGATGATAGAGGAGAATTACGATCAGGACCTGTCCCTGGAGGAGTGCGCCTACCGACTGGATTACCATCCCAGCTACATCTGGAGGATCATGAAGCAGGAGATGGGCATGGGCTTCTCCGAATACCTCCTGGACTTCCGCCTCAGCCAGGCCCGGAAGCTTCTGACCGACACCGACCTGAGCATCGGCGAGATCGCCGAGAAGCTCTGTTACAACAACACCCAGAATTTCATCCGCTATTTCAAGAAAAAGGAGGGGGTCACCCCGGGCGCCTACCGGAAAGAGAACCAGATACAGGGCCCCCCGGGGTCCGGGCGTAACAGGGGATAATCCTTATCTCGACAAACGGAAAAAAAACCTCCCATGTCAGAAAATGATTATTGCGGGCACTTCCCCATCGGGGTTAGCATGGCGACCATGAGTACCGCCATTGAAACCATCGATCCCATGGATCTGAAGACGGAATCGGGAAAACGCCGAATCGCCCGGATGAAAAAGGAGAAATCCCTCTACATCCTCATGATTCCCGGAATCCTCTACTTCGTCATTTTCAAATACCTTCCCATGTGGGGGCTTACCATCGCCTTTCAGAACTTCCAGCCCATCCTGGGCTTTCTCAAAAGCGAATGGGTGGGAATGGAAAACTTCAGGGACTTTTTCTCCAGCCCCGATTTTTTCATGATCTTCAGAAACACCCTGGTCCTGTCCCTTCTGAACATCATATTCTATTTTCCCATGCCCATCGTGCTGGCCCTGCTTCTTAACGAAGTCCGACAGGCCGCCTTCAAGAGGGCGATACAGACCATCGTGTACATTCCCCATTTCATATCCATCGTGGTCGTCGCCAGCCTGACCTACGTCCTTTTCACCACCGCCGGCGGGGCGGTCAATATCCTGATGGAACGGCTCACCGGGGAGACGATTAATTTCCTCGGCTCCCCCCGCTGGTTCCGTCCCCTGATCATAGGGCAGACCATCTGGAAGGAGACCGGATACGGGACCATCATCTTCCTGGCCGCCCTGGCCGGGGTGGACCAGAACCTGTACGAGGCGGCGGCCATAGACGGGGCGGGCCGGTTCAAGCAGCTCATCCACATCACCCTGCCCTCCATCGCCAACGTGATCGTCATCCTTCTCATCCTGCGGATGGGCCAGGTGCTGGACAACGGATTCGAGCAGATCTTCCTCATGACGAACGCCCTGAACCGAAACGTGGCGGAGGTCTTCAACACCTACGTCTACACCGTGGGAATCACCCAGGGGGCCTTCAGCTACTCCACGGCGGTGGGCCTGTTCAAATCGGTCATCGGCGTCATCCTGGTCCTGGGCACCAACGGGATCGCTAAGAAATTCGGCCATTCGGGCCTGTATTAAGGGAGTTCAGCCATGATCAGAGACACATCCATGGGCAGCAGGATCTTCGACACCCTGAATATCCTCTTCCTCAGCGCCTTCGCCCTGCTGACCGTACTTCCCTTCCTGTACATCATCGCCGGGTCCTTCGCCTCGGAGAAGCAGCTGGCCACGGAGGCCTTCTTCGTCATTCCCAAGGAGGTGAGCCTCGATTCCTACCGGTACATCCTCTCTTCCAACACGATCCCCCGGTCGGCCCTGGTCTCCATCGGGGTCACCCTCTTCGGAACCTTCGTCAACCTCTTCTTCACGGTGACCATGGCCTATCCCCTCTCCAAGAAACGCCTGCCCGGCCGGAACGGCATCATCAACATGGTCATATTCACCATGATCTTCAGCGGGGGGCTCATCCCCACCTTCCTGGTGGTCAAGGGCATGGGCCTCCTGGACCGGTACGCCTCGCTCATCCTCCCCATCGCCATAAGCCCCTTCAACCTCATCGTGGTCAAGAGCTTCTTCCAGGAGATGCCCGAGGAGCTGGAGGAATCGGCCATCATAGACGGGTGCAGCCGCTACGGGGTCCTGTGGCGCATCGTGCTGCCCCTTTCCATGCCGGTGCTGGCGGCGGTGGGCCTCTTCTACGCGGTGGGCCACTGGAACTCCTTCTTCAGCGCCCTCATCTACCTGTCCTCCCCGAAGAAATGGCCCCTCCAGGTTATCCTGCGCCAGATGGTCATGCTCGCCCAGTTCACCGCGGCGAACATGGACTCCTTCGATTCGGACTTCGTGCGCCCGCCGGAGCAATCCATCAAGATGGCGGTCATCGTCCTCTCGGTGGTGCCGATCCTTTTCGTTTACCCCTTTATCCAGAGGCACTTCACCAAGGGCGTCATGATAGGCGCCATAAAGGGCTGAGCTTTCCCCTTGTCTGTAATTTGCATATCATATAGGAGGATTTTATTTATGAGAAAAGCGGTTGTATTGTTACCGATGGTCCTGGCCCTCGTCCTGTCCTGCTCCAGGGATGGGAAGGCCGCCGCATCGGCGGGAGCGGAGGGGCCCTATCCCCTGTCCATCATGGTCATGACCATATCCGGCGAGCCGATGGGCGACGACAGCCCGGTCAAGAAGTATATCGAAGAGTATACCAACACCAGCCTGGACATCATCTGGGTGCCCAACACCACCTACGAGGACAAGATGAACATCACCTTCGCCTCGGGGGATCTGCCCACCATCATGGTGGCTCCCAAAAAGACCTCCAGCGTCATCAACGCCGCCCGGAACGGGGCCTTCTGGGACATTACCGACTATCTTAAGGATTATCCCAACCTGAGCAAGGCGAACCCCCAGGTTCTGAACAACATCTCCATCGACGGCCGGGTCTACGGCGTCTACCGGGCCAGGGAACTGGGCAGGAACGGCATCTCCTTCCGAAGGGACTGGCTGGACCGGGTGGGACTGGACACCCCGGAAACGATTGACGACTTCTATCAGATGCTCCGGGCCTTCACCTACGGCGATCCCGACGGAAACGGCAAGGACGACACCTACGGCATGACCGTGACCAAGTGGACCGGTCCCTGGGACGTGATGAAGATGTGGTTCGGCGCGCCCAACGAGTGGGGCGAGGACAGCACGGGCAACCTGGTGGCCGATTTTGAGACCAGGGAGTACATGGACGCCCTCAAATTCTTCCGCAAGCTGTACAAGGAGGGGCTGGTGAACGAGGACTTCGCCATGATGGAATCCTCCAAGTGGCAGGAGCCCTATCTTTCGGGCAAGGCGGGGGTCGTGGTGGACGTGGCCGACTTCTCCACCACCCTGCAGGGCGAATTCGAAACCAAGCTGGGGTTTGAGGAAATCGTCTGGGACGTGGTGGGCAGCGTAGAAGGGGACAAGGGCCTTCACAACCTGCCCTTCGCCGGCGGCTACAACGGCATGCTCGTGATTACGAAAAACGGCGCCAAGACCGAGGAGGATATGAAAAAGGCCCTCGCCTTCCTGGACAAAATGAACGACTACGAGATGCAGATCGCCATGATGTACGGCCTGGAAGGGGTGCACTACACCTTCGACGAGAACGGATTCTATGACGTCTCCACCGATAAGGCCGTCAAGGCCCAGTACGACAGCGCCGCCCAGATGGGGATGGGCATCCAGGGGGACTTCCGCTACGATCCGGACCAGCCCATCGACCGGGACGAGCTGGTGCTTAAGAGAAACGCCGTTTACAAGAGCAATCTGGACATCGTCGTGGGCGACCCCTGCGCCTCCTTCACTTCGGACACCTACGCCAAGAAGGGAGCCCAGCTGGACAAGATCATAGAGGACGCCCGGGTTCAGTTCGTCGTGGGGTTGATCGATGAAGCCGGATTCAATGATGCGGTGAAGCAGTGGCGCTCCCAGGGGGGCGACGATATCAAAGGGGAGTACAACGCCCTTTACAAACAGTATAAATGAAGCTGCATCCGGTATATCCCCTGCTCCCCCGGGACAGGGGGACGGGGCGCATGACGACCTGGGGCTGTCTCTGGGCCCGGGGGCGATGCGCCCCGGAAGACCGGTTCCGGCTGATAGGGGAGGGGGGGAATCCGGTTCCCCTCCAATCCCGTATCACCGCGTACTGGCCGGACGGTTCGGTCAAATGGAGCTCCCATACGGCGGATTCCCGTTTTCTCGGGGACGAGATCGAGGTCATTCCCGTCTCTGCCGGCGAGGAGGAACCCTTCCGGGGAATCGGGATACTCAAAAGGGAGAACCGGTGGACCCTGGAAGCGGGGAAGCTTACCCTGGAAATCAACCTTGACGATCCGGAGCATCTCTTTGAACGGGTAAGCTTCGAAGGGCTTCCCTATCTGGAAAAGGGCCGGCCCTGCCTCAAAACGGAGGAGCGCCATTCCGGAGGGAGCCGCTCGGTGCGGGAAACCGTGGCCTACCGGCCGGTCATTACCGGGATTTCCCTGGAGGAGGAGGGGGCCCTGCAGTGCATCCTCCGCGCCGAAGGGCACTTCGCCGGGGAGGGGGGACGGACGATTTTCCCCTATGTCATAAGAATGAAGATCGGCTACGACTGCGAGGAACTTTCCTTTCAGTACACCTTTCTCTACGACGGGGACGAGCACAGGGATTTTCTCAAGGGGATCGGCCTCGCCTTCGGGACCCCCCTCTCGGGGCCCCTTTACAACCGGCACGTCAAGTTCGACGGGGACAGGGGCCTCTTCCACGAAAGCATGGTGCATCTCCTCTCCTGGCGGCCCCGGATCCCGGAACATCTTTACCGGAAGCAGATGGAGGGGGTCCCCCTGGCTCTGGAAGGGGAGGAGGGGAAGATGGTCCGGGGGATCCTCCCCGACACGCCCCACTGGAGCGAGTACGACTTCTGCCAGGACTACAGCGACCACTACGTGATTAGGAAAAAGCAGAAAGGGGAGAGTCTGAGCTCCCTGGAAGCGGTTCACGGGGGCCGGTCCTCCGGGGGGGCCGCCTTCGGCTCCGAATCGGGATCGGTCCTGGTGGGGATGAGGGACTTCTGGGAGAAATACCCCTCCGGCTACACCTTCCGGAATCTGGACGGGGAGGAGGCGGAGGCGGAGATCTGGCTCTGGTCCCCCTCGGCGGAGGCGATGGACTTCCGCCACTACGCCGACAGGGGGTACAACTCGGTCTGCTACGAAGGGTACGACTACTTCGGGGCCACCCCCTACGGCATAGGCAATACGTCGGAGTTTACCATCCGGTGCCAGGAAGGGATGATCCCCACCGACGGGGAGCTCAGGGATTTCGCCGCCTATGCGGGACGGCCCAACCTCTACGTGGGGGACCCGGACTATTACCACAGCCTGAGGGCCTTCGGGTACTGGTCCCTCCCCCGCAGCGGGAACGAGACGGAGCGGTGGATAGAGGAACAGCTGGAGGGGATTCTCGCCTTTTATGCGGATGAGGTGGACCGACGGAACTGGTACGGCATGTTCAACTACGGGGACTTCATGCACACCTACGACCCGGTGCGGCACAACTGGCGCTACGACATGGGGGGCTACGCCTGGGACAACACGGAACTCGTTCCCACCCTGTGGCTCTGGTACTATTTCATGCGCACCGGCAGCGGCACCGCCTTCACCCTGGCGGAAAAACTGTCCCGCCACGCCTCGGAGGTGGACGTCTACCATAGGGGGCCCTACAAGGGGCTCGGCTCCCGGCATAACGTCAGCCATTGGGGCTGCCCCTGCAAGGAAGCCCGGATCGCCATGGCCGCCCATCACCGGTTCTATTACTACCTGACCGGGGACCGGAGGCTGGAGGATATCTTCGAGGAGCTTAAGGATAACGAACAGTCCTTCTACCATAAGGACCCCCTGGGGGATTTTTACGAAAAGGGGGAGATGACCTTGCCCAGCCATGCCAGAAGCGGTCCGGACTGGTCCTCCCTCTGCTCCAACTGGATGACCCGGTGGGAACGTTTTAACGATAGGGCCTACCGGGACAAAATCCTGCGGGGCATCGGGGATATCAAAAAGGCCCCCTTAAGGCTTATCTCCGGCCCCGATTTCGAGTTCGATCCCGGGAATGTCAGCCTCCAGTATATCGGGGAGCGCACCACCGGGGGCACCCATCTTCAAATCTGCATGGGAGCCCCCCAGATATGGATGGAGCTGGGGGACCTTATCGAAGTGGAAGAGTGGAAGGGAATGCTCGCCGAATACGGGCGATTCTATTTCCTGGACCGGGAGCGGCAGCTGGAGGAGTCGGACGGCCTGATAGGGGAGAGGGAGTTCACCTTTCCCATGATGGCCGCAGCCATGGGAGCCTACGGGGCCTGGTATCTGAAGGACCGGGAGACGGCGGACCGGACCTGGAGCCAGCTGCTCCGGGGGCTGATAAACGGGAACGACCGGGACGGCTTCCTCTCCCGGGAAAGACAGGGGGAAGAGATTCCCTGGATCTCCACGAATTTTGTGGCCCAGTGGTGCCTGAATGCCATGGTGGCCCTGGAATTCATAGGGGATTCCCTGCCCCCGACCCTGGATGATGTGGTAGAATTGATCCATAGGTCCCGGGGCGACGGATTCCGCC
>QKAI01000271.1 GCA_003246505.1 Spirochaetaceae bacterium
GTCATCGAGCCATCCCCTGTCCCGGGCCATCTCCCCCAGCTTGGGCCGGTTGAGGAACTGCCAGCTGAGGGCCGAGATAAGCTGCTCCCAGGTAATTTTTTTTGTATAATAAAGATATTCGGCGAAACGAAGTTTTTTATCGGGGAAACGGCCCTTGTAGAATCCCAGCGAGACGGACTGTTCCCGGGTTTTCTCCTCCTGCCGGGGACGGACGCTCACCCGGGAGGTGCGGTAGGCCACTCCCTTTTGTATCATGATCCTGTTCATGAGCAGCTGATAGCTGTCGCTGATGTTCTGAAAGGCGACCCGCATATGGTCGGGATCGCGGCCGTGGACAGCGGCTCTGTCCGGATGGGTATGGAGGGCCTGCTTCCGGAACTGGCGCCGCAGTGAATCCTCCCTGAGCACCAGCTGGCCCGCATCGAAACAGTCGTAAACGCCCAGGGTCTGCAGGGCTCTCTTCTCTTCTTCGGTCAGGGTCATTAACATCTTTTTTCTCCCAGTCAGCCCCGGAGCACCCCCGCGGCCTGTTTCCATTATCGGACGGAAAAAAAGAAGAGATGAGGATCCCTTCCCCTAAAAGAGGGTGATTTCGCTGGCTCCGGCCTGCTCCTTGTCCAGGGAATCGGCGATCTCCTCCTGTCCGTCGGTCATCACCTTCTTATGAATGAAAATGGTGAACTTATTGATCAGGGTCTTTATCCTGTCCCCCTCCAGGGTCCAGTCCCCGTAGCCCGATTCATCGAGCAGCTTCTGAAGCTTCCGGTCGACCCCGACCCTCTCCTCTTCGAAGACATCCCGCATCCGGTCAATCTGGGAAAGAAGGTTGTTCATATTCTCCAGATGGCTGTCGACGAGGCCGGTAAAGTCCAGGAAATCCCGGTTCACTTTGAAGAACTGATTGAAATGGTCCTCCAGGCTGGAACGGTAGCTCTCGATGGTTTCCAGAATCGGCTCAAGATTGGCCAGGCTGTCCTGCATATGCTCCCGCATATGGGCGAAGTAGGAGATAAAATCGGAGATGATCTCCCCGCTGGCCTTTCGGAATTCCTCCACCGCCTCACCGATGCCGCCGAGCTGTTCCTCCATGGTGCCCACCGTTTCATCGATGTTTCGGATGATATTGTCCATGTTCTCCAGCCTGTTCAGCTTCACCACCTCTATCCGGGAGGCCACATGGATATTTCTTATGGAGTTCAGAACCTTGGAGAAATTCCTGATCCCCTCTTCCAGTTCATCGATCAGCTCCACAAAGTGATCGGAACTCAATTCATCCCGGATCAGGGAATTCTCATGGGAAGAGAAATAGAGGACCAGGGTATTCTTCATCACATCGATCCTCTTCCCGATATCGTCGTGGGTGATCTCCCTGAGTTTGGCATCCATATCCCGGCTGAGGGAACGGATGATCTCTTCCACACCCCTTTTTTCGGAGGAAAACCGCTCGTAGGATCGGAAAACGCTCTCCCTGATATCGTCAATGATGAACCGGCTCAACTCGTAGACCTGGGAGGCGAATTTCAGATTATTCAACCGGTCCTTTATACCCTCTTCCCTGTCGATATTCTGTATCTCGTCCAGGGAGATGATGATATGGTTGACGGACTGGCGAACAATGTCATGCTTCTGCACCTCCTCCAGTATCATATAGAGGGGAGAACGCATCCGGTCAATGCCGTCCCGAAAGAGGTTGCACTGCTCCTCAAAGGTATCGCTGTAGAAGCGGAGCCGATTGATGACCTCGTCCAGAGTCTGATAAACCCGGCCCATGTCCTGCCCGGTCTCCCTCTGATCGGTCCGGACCCGGTCGATCATACTCTTGTACTCCCGGTCCAGATTTTTCCCGTGCATGCGGATGGAATTGCTGTTATCACCGGAGAGGCGGGAGACGCGCTGAAGCTCCCGGGTAATGTAGGGAAAGGCCCCCCCGTTATTGCCCGCCTTGAGGGCGGAAACCATGGCGTTGAGGGAGATGAGCTCCAGATCCTCGGAACACTCCTCGATTCCCCGTATGCCCTCTTCTATCCGGGCCAGCTTATTGAGCTCCCGGTCCACCGTATCGATCAGCTCCCTCTCCTCATCCCTTGTACTGGCCTCAAACTCCCCCTTCTCCCGGGTAAAGGCGGTCACGTTCCGGGAGACCGCGGACAGGGTGTCGGTCCGGCTGTCCTCATCACGGAAGCAGGAAAATTCCCTGTCCAGCCGTTCAAAGAACCGGGGATACTGATCGGACATTCCCAGATAGATCTCGCCCAGCTCTTCCACGATGGCGTTAAGTTTCTGATCCATCTCACCTTTCGTCATTTCTGGGCCTCCAGGCTTTTTCTGACCGCTTCGCCGGCTATCTGCTCCAGGGGGAGGATCCTGTCCACCCCGCCCCGGGCGATAGCCTCCTTGGGCATTCCGAATACGACGCAGCTCTCTTCGTTCTGGGCGATGTTGTAGGCGCCGGCCTTTTTCATCTCCTCCATTCCCCGGGCCCCGTCGTCACCCATGCCCGTCAGGATAACCCCTATCACGTTCTTTCCCCCGTAACGCGCGGCGGACCGGAAGAGCACGTCCACAGAAGGCTTGTGCCGGCAGACCAGGGGGCCGTCCTTCAGTTCCACGGAATAGGAATTTCCCGTGCGCTTCAGGAGCAGATGGTATCCCCCGTTAGCTATGAGCGCCTGCCCGGGAACGACGCTGTCCCCGTCCTCCGCCTCCTTGATGCGGATGCGGCACAGCTCATTCAGCCTGTCCGCGAAGGACCGGGTAAAGTGCTCCGGCATATGCTGCACGATCACGATACCCGGACACTGGGCCGGCATGGCCTCCAGGAAGACGCGCAGAGCCTCGGTGCCCCCCGTGGAAGCTCCCACGGCGATAATGCGCTCCGTGGATCCCCCCACCGTCTTGAGGGGGGCGGGCATGATCACGTCGGCGGTCAACTTGGGGGAGACGGGCTTAATCGCCGGCTGGGGACGAAGCTTCTTATTCCGCGTGGCATAGGCCGCCCGGATGGCATTGGAAATGGCGATAATCGATTCGTTAAGGAATTCCCGGGTTCCCATTTTGGGTTTGGTGATGATTTCCACGGCCCCCAGTTCTATAGCCTTGAGGGCGCCCTTCCCTCCGCTGTCCGTCTTGCCGGAACAGATGATGGTGGGTATGGGCCGGGAGGACATGAGTTTTCTGAGAAAAGTGAGCCCGTCCATGCGGGGCATCTCTATGTCCAGGATAAGGACATCGGGGGAGAACTGCTCGATCTTTTTCTCCCCTATGATGGGGTCCGGGGCGGTGGCCACAACCTCTATGCCCTTCTCCTGGGCCAGCAGGCTGGACAGGGTCTCCCTTACCACGGCGGAGTCGTCTATTATAAGTACGCGAATGTCGGTCTGCTCCATTGTCTCCCCTAGATACCGGCGCTGCTCTCCACTTTAGCCAGCGCGGTGATTTTATTCAAATCCAGAATAAGCGCCATGGTTCCGTCTCCCAGAATGGTGGCGCCGGTTATCAGCTGCAGATTCTTGTAGAGGCGGCCCAGATTCTTGATAACCGTCTGGTAATCCCCGATCACCTCGTCCACCACGATACCGAATATGCCGTTCTCGGTCTGGGTGACCACCAGATGCTCCCTCAGGGGGAGGTCCCTCCGGTCCAGGAAAAGCTCGCGCAGCCGGATATAGGGAACCATGCTGCCCCGGAATTCGAAGAGCCTCTTCTCCCGGTGCAGTTCCCTCTCCTCCCGGCTCAGTTCCAGGCAGGCCTGGACGGAGGCCAGTGGAATCACGAATTTCTCATCCCCTATCCTTACCAGAAGCCCCTCTATGATGGCCAGGGTCAAGGGAAGGCTCAGGGAGATGGTGGACCCCTTGCCGCTGGTGCTGGTAATGAAAATGCTGCCCCCCAGACTCTCAATCTCCTTGGAGACCACATCCATGCCCACGCCCCGTCCGGAAACGTCGGTCACTTCCTTCGCCGTGGAAAATCCGGGTTGGAGAATCAGCTTGAAAATCTCATTCTCGGTCAGAACTTCGTCGACACCTACCAAGCCCTTTTCACGGGCCTTGGACAGAATCCTTTCCTTGTTCAGACCGGCCCCGTCGTCCCTGATCTGTATGACCACATTGGCCCCGCTGTAATCGGCGATGAGGGAGACCGTCCCCTCCCGCCTCTTCCCCGCCTCCAGGCGGGCCTGTGGGCATTCGATCCCGTGATCGATGGAGTTGCGGATCAGATGGACCAGGGGATCGTTCAGTTTGTCAATGACGCTTTTGTCCAGCTCCGTCTCCCCCCCCTTCGTC
The DNA here is from genome assembly GCA_003246505.1 of Spirochaetaceae bacterium. Taxonomy (GTDB): domain Bacteria; phylum Spirochaetota; class Spirochaetia; order DSM-2461; family DSM-2461; genus SZUA-368. The sequence goes on from QKAI01000271.1 coordinate 4,287, forward strand.
TCAAGGATAATCTCCTTGCCCAGGGTGTTGGAAAGATCCCGCACCAGCCGCTTGAACCGGGAGAAGGTGGTTCCGATGGGCACCATGCGCAGGCCCATGGCGTTATCCCGCAGTTCCGTGGATAGCCGTTCTATCAATTCGGCCAGAGCGTTGAGGGAGGGATCGTCGTACTGGCTGGAGATCTGGGAGAGGCGGGCCTGGGCGGTGACCAGTTCCCCCACCGAATCCACCAGGCTGTCCAGCTTCTCGCTTTTGACGCGGATGGTATTCTCCCTCTCCCCGCTTCCCTGCTTCTCCCGCAGCTTTCGTTCCGTTTTCTGCTGGTAGAGGGCGGATTCCACGTCGGAACGGGAGATAAGCCCGTTCTCCATCATGATCTGCCCCACCGGCTTCTGGGCCTTCAGGGCTCCCGTAAGGTCGTCGGGAGTGATCAGTCCCCGGGAGATAAGGATCTCGCCGAGCCGTTTCTCCCCTTCCCCTTCCTCCCGGTCCCCCTCCACGAGAAGGGTGACTTCCAGCTGGCAGGAGGATTCCACGAAGATAAAGACGTCCTTCACCTCGTTCAGGGAGGCCTTGGTGGTAAGGAAGAATTCCCACCGGATATAACTCGTCTCCGGATTGTAGCCGGAAAGGGAGGGGATTTCGCTGGTGTAGGCTATGGTGCTGCACTCTCCCAGTTCCTGCAGCTCCTCGAGGAGGGCGATGAGATTGGTTCCGGAAAAAAAGATGTCCCTGTCCGGAATGAAGAGAATGCGGTAGAGGGAGAAGAAGGATTCCTCTTCCTCCCCCCCGGCGGCGGGGGGCTTATTCCGTTTATCCTCCACCCTGCCGGTAAGCTTTTCAAACTCCCCGATAAGTTCCCGGGAACGGGATTCGCTCTCCGGCGTGATGTCGGAGGGGGCGGAAAGCATCTCATGGATATGGTCCCTGCTCTGAAGGGTGAGCTCTATCAGCTCCCGGGTGACGGAGAGATCCCCCCCCCGCACCTGGTCGAGCACCGATTCCACCACGTGGGTGAAATCGACGATTCCCTTGAAGTCGAACATGGCCGCCGATCCCTTGATCGTATGCATGACCCGGAAGACCGCATCGATCAGTTCCCGGTCTTCGGGGGCGTCCTCCAGATTCAGAAGATGGTCCTCCAGGGTGCCCAGTAGTTCCTCCGCCTCCTCAATAAAGACCTGCTTAAACTGATCCATTGATACCTTCCTTGAGAAGGTCTCCGGAGAGCCCGCACAGGGCGATCTTCTGAATGACCGGAGGGGTGACATTGGTAATGATAAAATCCAGCTCCTTCTCTTCGCAGGACCTCATGAGACTGTACAGGAGCTGCAAGCCCGCGTAATCCACACTGTTAACAAGGGACATGTCGATGACGACGGGCCTCTCCTCTTCCAGAATCTGAAGAAATTCCTGAAAACGGTCATTCACCGCGTGAATCTGGAATTCATCGGGCAAATTAACCACTATGGGCTTCTTCTTGCGGGTCATGGTCATCCTCCTAACACCTTTTTTATGACAGCCAGAACCTTCTGGCTATCGAAGGGCTTCACTATCCAGCCCGTGGCGCCCAGGGATTTTCCCCTTTCCATGATGGACTGCTGGGATTCGGTGGTCAAAACCAGAACGGGAGTGAATTTATGCTCCGGACTGTTACGTACATTTTCCAGAAGGGTCAGGCCGTCCATATTGGGCATATTCACGTCGGTTATTATCAGGTTCGGCCGGGCCGTCTTCAGAACATCCAGAGCTTCAACCCCATCCGATCCTTCGAGCACCTCGTAGCCCCCCTCCCTGAGGAAGAACTTCAAACTGTCCCGGACCGTTCGGGAATCGTCCACAATCAAAATCTGCTTCAATTTTTTCCTCCTACTCCCCGCTTGCTTCGGCGCTGCTAACCATATTCAGCTCATTGGCGGTCAGTATCTTCTCCATATTCAGAATTATAAGAAATTTATCGTCCTTCTTTCCCATCCCGTGAATAAAGGCCGTGTCAATCTTGGCTCCCACGTAGGGGGTGGGCTCGATATCGTTTTCATCCAGATCGATGACTTCCTTAACCGAATCGGTCAGAAGCCCCATGACGATGGTCTCCTCTTCCATGATCATTTCGCAGACAATGATGCTCGTGTCAATCGTCTTCTCCGTTCTGCCCAGGCTGAATTTCAGCTTCAGATCAATCACGGGGACGATGCTGCCCCTGAGATTGATGATCCCCCTCATGAAATCGGGCATGCGGGGCACCTTAGACAGCTGGGAGAACTCCAGGACCTCCCGCACATTCAGCACGTTCAGGGCATAGGTCTCCTCGCTTACGGTAAACGTTAGATACTGATTTATTTTTTTTCCTTCCGCCATGGATAGCTCCTCAATGATAACCTTCACTTAAAATTATAGTCTCCCCGAGAGAATCTGCAACCTTTTCATCATATTTTTATGGGTTTAGTGCACTTTTTTTATCTTTTTCTGAATATGGACGAGGCAACACCCATTAAACCGCTGTTCATTCCTGCCATGCTTTCCGAATGGCCCAGAAACAGATAGGCGCCGCTGTTCATATGGGAGATGATCCGGGCGATCACATCCCTCTGGTTGTCCTTGTCAAAGTAGATGAGCACATTGCGGCAGAAGACGATGTCGAAGGTCTCCCTCAAACCGTAATCATCCTTCATGAGATTGATGGGCTGGAACTGAACCCGGGAACGGATATGGGATTTGATCTTTACCTGATCGCTCTTGGGATCCCGGCTCTTGAGAAAATATTTCCTCTTGAAGTCCAGGGAGACATCCTCAATATCCTTGAGAGTATAGAGGGCATCCCGTCCCCTGGCGAGGCAGCTGTTGCTGATATCGGTAGCCCGGATGGCATAATCCACCGGACGGGGAGAACGGCCGTTGAACTCTTCCATGAACATGGCCAGATTGTAGGGCTCCTGGCCGGTGGAGCAGGCGGCGGACCAGAGATTGATCCTGGTTTTCCCCCGGGTGACCTCGGGAAGGGCCTTCTCCACCATATAGTCGAAATGGGCGGGCTCCCGCATGAAATCGGTTTTATTGGTGGTGATGGCGTCTATCATCTCCACCAGCTCCTGGCGGTCCTTCTGTTCAAAGAGAAAATCGCAATACTCCTTGAAATCCCGGAGGTTATGGATCTTTATCCTCTTCTGAAGCCGGGATTCCAGGAGTATTTTCTTGGCGGGGGGCATCTTAATGCCCACCTCTGCTTCGATGAATTTGCTTAGTTTCCGGAATTCCCTCTCTTCCAATCTTGCGACATTTGCTTGTACCATACCTGAATTTTAAGGGACGCCGGTGAGGTTTGCAAGATTATTTTTCCCGGCAGTCCATAAAGGTTATATAAAACCGGGAACCCTTGCCAGGCCCGCTCTCCACTCCCGCCCGGCCCCCGTGCTTCATGGCGATATGCTTGACGATGGAAAGGCCCAGCCCTGTGCCCCCAATCTCCCGGCTCCGGGCCTTGTCCACCCGGTAGAACCGTTCGAAGAGCCGCCCCTGCTGATCCTGGGGTATGCCGCTCCCCCTGTCGATGACGGAGATGACGGTCATATTATCCACCCGACCGGCCCGGATGGTGATCTTCTCCCCGGGGGGCCCGTACTTTATGGCGTTGTCCAGATAGTTCACCAGGGCCTGCTCGGTCAGATTCTTGTGGCAGCAGAGAACCAGGGCGGGATCGTAATCGTGGACGAATTCCACCCCCCGTGCCTCCGCCTTCATGCGGCAGACCGATTCCGCCTCCTCCACGATGTCCCCGATGCGCACCGCCTCCTTCGTCAGGGCGTGGGCGTCCTCCAGTGAAGCCAGGGAGAGCAGATCGGTGACGATCTCCCCCAGCCTCTGGGACTGGTTGTGGATGATCGTGAGAAATTTCTCCTCCTGCTCCGTCCTTTGGCCGGGCATCATGCGCAGGGTTTCCACGAATCCTATGATGGAGGTGATGGGGGTGCGGAGCTCATGGGACACGTTCGCCACGAAATCCTTGCGCATCAGCTCCATCTGCTTGATTTCCGTCACATCGTTCATTACTAGGAGAAGGCTTCTCTCCGTTCTGTCCGGGGAGTTGATGGTGGTCCCCTGCACCATGAAATGGCGGCTACCCAGAGTGATGATCTGGGCCAGGGGGGAGTTGTCCTTGAGGCACTCCTCCGCCAGGCGGCAGAGGTCGATATTCCTTATGATCTGGAGGAGATTCTTTCCCAGGCAGCGGGAAAAGGAGCAGTCCGCCATTTTCAGGGCCGCCTGGTTGATGTCGTTGATGATCAGATTGCTGTCCAGATAGATGACCGGCTCCACCATGTTGTCCAGCATGGCCTCGCTCTTGTTCCTCTGCAGGGTCACCGTCTCGATCTTCTCCTTGAGCTGGCGCCCCATGGAGTTGACCGCGTCCCCCACTTCCACCGCCTCCCGGAATCCGCCCAGGTAGAGATTCTGATGGAAATCCCCCCCGGAGTAGTCGGTGACCACCTCCACGATGGACTTTAGCATCCGGTTGATGGAGTTGGTCTGCCTGAAGCTGATGAGCAGGGCGGCCAGGAGAACGATGAAGGTAATGAGGCTGACCCGGAAGGTCAGCTGGGTCACCATGCGGTCTATATTGCCCACCACCGTGGAGACGCGGAAGATCAAACCCTCCTCCTCCCGGTAGACCGTGGTGTAGAGCAGGGACTCGCGCAGAGTATGGCTGATCCGTTTGGACATGCCCTGCCCGCCGTCCAGGGCCTGGATGACTTCGGGCCGGTTGCGGTGGTTGTCCATGAGACTTATGTCCGCCTCCGTATCCCCCAGGACGGTTCCGTCCCGATCAATGAGGGTTATGCGGAAGAGGGGGTTCACGTCCAGCCTGTCCAGATAGGCCTGCTCCCTTCCGGGGGGAACCTGCGCCTTGAGGTACATCTCCGATAGGATCTCCGTATAGACGAGCTGCCTCTCCTGGTTGTCGCTGTAGAGGATCTGGTTCATGGAGAGGATGCTGAAGATCCCCACGATGAAAAGGGAGATGAGAAGAATCAGCAGATGGCTTGTGAAGTAGCGGGAGAAAAAACTTTTCATTCGACACTTTCCATGCGGTAGCCGACGCCGCGTACCGTTTCGATGCAGTTGCCCCGGTCCCCCAGCTTCTTGCGTATGCCTAGGATCTGGACATCCACGGACCGGCTGGTCACGGGATAGTCCTCCCCCTTGACCGCGTCGATGATCTGGCTCCGGGAGAAAACCCAGCCCGGGTTCTCCGCCAGGAAGAAGAGGATGCTGAATTCCGTGGCGGAAAGAACGATGCTCTTCCCGTCCACCCGGACTTCATGGCGGGCCGGATCGATGGCTATGCCGTGGAGCGAGACGGTCCGGTGGCTGGTGGTCTCCTTAAGGACGCCCTTGCGGCGGAGCACCGCCTTGACCCGGGCGACCAGGACCCGGGGGCTGAAGGGTTTGGTGACGTAATCGTCCGCCCCGAGCTCCAGCCCCTTGACCATGCTCTCCTCTTCGGAACGGGCGGTGAGCATGATGATGGGTATGGCCTGGGTGGATTTCTCCCCCTTGAGCCGTCTGCACACTTCGAAACCGTCCAGGCCGGGCAGCATCAGATCCAGGACGACGAGATCGGGCTCCTCCGCCCTCGCCTTCTCCCAGCCCTCCATGCCGTCACTGGCGCGGATCACCTCGTACCCGCACATCTCCAGGTTGAAGGAAATCAGCTCCCTGATATCCACCTCATCCTCCACGACCAGCAGTTTCTCTCTCTTTTCCGGTTTTTCCGCATCCATCTCCTACCCCCGATCCCCGCGCCGCCCCTAAAGGTCGGCGTGCTCGCCCCGTTCAGAGAAAATGACCCACTCGCAGATATTCTTCACGTGGTCGCCGAATCTCTCCATATAGCGGGCCATGGTGAGAAGCTCCACGCCCTGGCTGATCTTGGTGCTGTCCGCCATGATATAGGTGAGCACTTCCCTGACGACCTGCATGTACAGATCGTCGATCATCCTGTCCCGGGAGGCGATCTCCTCGGCGGCCTCCGAATCCCTTTCCACGTAGGCGTTGAGGGAGTCGATGAGCATTTTCCGGCCGATCTCCTCCATGCGGGGCAGATCCACAATGGGCTTGATATAGGTCTCCCCCTCCAGGAGGATCGCCTTTTTGGCGAAGTGGACCCCGTGGTCGCCGATTCTCTCCAGCTGGGTGATGATCTTTATGGCCGCCAGGATATGCCTCAGATCGGAGGCGACGGGCTGTTCCTTGGCCAGGAGGATGGCGCACTGGTCGCAGAGTTCATCCTCCATGTTGTTGATCATGTCGTCCCCGTCTATCACGGTCTGAGCCGTTTCGCGGCTCTGTTCCTTGAAGGCTTCCATGCCCTTTTTCACGGCCTCTTCCACAAGAAGTCCCATTTTGAGAATATCCTTGTTCAAAGCCCCGATTTCATCGTCAAAATGATGTCTTAATCCCACGATTTCACTCTCCCTATCCTACTGCTTGCGCACTGCTTTCGCCGATAATCTTTATGATTTTCCATCCCTGCCCCCTGGCTTCGGGATCAACCGAATTTTCCGGAAATATAGGCTTCCGTTTTGGAACTGACCGGATTAAAGAAAATCTGGTCCGTGGTGCCGAACTCCTCGATGTAGCCGTTCAGGAAGAAGGCGGTCTTGTCGGAGATCCGGCCGGCCTGCTGCATGTTGTGGGTCACGATGACAATAGTATAGTCCTTTTTCAGGTCGTGAACCAGATCCTCTATCTTCGCCGTGGAGACCGGGTCCAGGGCGGAGGTGGGCTCGTCCATGAGCACCACGTCGGGCTCCACCGCCAGGGTCCGGGCCAGGCAGAGCCGCTGCTGCTGACCGCCGGAAAGGCCCAGGGCGGGGGATTGGATCCGATCCTTCACCTCCTCCCACAGGGCGGCGTGGTGGAGGCTCTTCTCCACCAGGATGTCCAGCTCGGCCTTGTTCTTCTTCCCGTGGATCCGGGGGCCGTAGGCGATGTTGTCGTAGATGGACATGGGAAAGGGGTTTGGCTTCTGGAAAACCATGCCGATCCTCTTCCTCAGTTCGATCACGTCGTAGCGCTGGTCGTAGATGTTCTCTCCTCCGTAAAGTATTTCCCCGTCGATTTTTACGCTGTCGATAAGGTCGTTCATGCGGTTGATCGTCCGGATGAAGGTGGACTTGCCGCATCCCGAAGGGCCGATGAGGGCGGTGACCTGATTCTCCTCGATTTCCATATTTATGCCGTGGAGGGCTTTGAAGTCTCCGTAGTGGAGATCCAGATTTTTTACTTCGATCATGATAGACATGGTTTTCTCCTTACGGGCCCTAACGGCCCGCCATCTGTTTGTTTTTTCTGATAAGCCGCCGGGTGAGCAGATTCGTAATGAGAACGATCACCACGAGCACCGTCCCCGTGGCGAAGGCCCGGTCAATGGAGACCGCCTCGGAGAAGAGGAGGTAGAGGTGCAGGGAGAGCACCCGGGCGGGGGAGTGGAGGTTCCGCACCAGATCGTAGCTGGACCCCAGGGTGTAG
>QKAI01000460.1 GCA_003246505.1 Spirochaetaceae bacterium
AAGGGCTTGCTGAGCAGTTCCTCAAAGCTCAGGGATTTACGGATAATTTTTATTCTGGTTGAGTATTTAAGAAAAACATCCCCATATTCGGAGAAGTTATTGTTTAGATTTCTGTATAATAGGGTCATAGGATCATTTCCTGATGATAAACAATTTCGCATACCCTGTATCCGGCTGTGGACTGTGAAACGACAGAACCGGTGACCGGTGACTACCGAATAGTGATATTCTATGGCATGGCATACAAAAAAAGGCAAGGTGAAACCTTGCCTTTAAATAAATAGCAGGGGAAGGACTCGAACCTCCGGCCTTCGGGTTATGAGCCCGACGAGCTGCCAACTGCTCCACCCTGCGTCGTTGCGGACTATAATATAGTGATTACTGAAAAAATTGTCAATAGTGGCTGTGAAAAAAATCAAAATATTAATTCTGGTCCCTCCGGGCAACGGGAAAAGCTTATCCTCCGATGGCATTCTGATTCATGTAAAAATGATTACAAAAAAAAGAATATTTCTGAAAAATCAACTTGTATTCTCTCCCGTCCAAGTTTACAATACCAACCGGGATGTTTAATAAATTGGAGAATAAAGGTAAAATTATGTTTATCAGAGCCAAACTGCTTCTTTTATTTTTTGCGGTCATCATCGTCTTTACGGGGGTGACTTTTTTTATTCAGTACTCCTGGACGGAGATAAGCCAGCTGCAGGCGGCCAGCCGTGATTCTGCCCTGACCCTTTATAAGTGGGAGGCCATGATGCTGTCCCTGAGGAAGATGCACGGTGACTCGGGTCTCAAGGCCACCTATGAAACGGAATGGTCACCAATGTATGACCAATTCATAATGGCAATACAGGATATGGCATCCAATAAATACCTTTCCCACTATGCTGTTATGAAAGAGAAACAGGAAAATCTGGAGTCCCTGTGGGCCTATCTGGAACCGACCATCGCCTTCGTTGATAATTTCATAGGCGATCCGGAAAACGCCAAACTCATATCCGATGCGGAAGTGAAAGCCCTGGTGCTTCTCGCCGAAGCGAGCAACGCGGTCACCCGGGGATATTTCATCCAGGCCATGAATTTCAGTTCCAAGATGGACACCATGATCTCCGCCTCCACCGCCTTCGAGAGCCTTCTTCTGGAGATGCCCCGTCTGATCGATGAGCTGATTGTGAGTATCCGGTTCAAGCAGGAGATCATGACCTATGCCATAATGGGTATTGTCATGCTGGGGACGGTCATGATGGTGCTCGGTTTCGCCGCCCGCCTGAGCCGCAGGCTCAAGGAGGTGGAACGGGCCATGAGTTCCATCGCCGACCAGGATCTGACGGTGAAGATCAAAAAGACTGCCCGGGATGAGACGGGTCTCCTCACCGATCATGTCAATACGGTTATGGAACAGCTCAAGGCTATCGTGGGGGACATCAAGACCAGCGTCATAGAGGGGCAGAATCTGCGGGAGGAGATGGGGGCCAGCACAACCCAGTCCTCCTCAGCCATGACGGAGATCACCGCCAATCTGAAAAACATGGAGCGTCAGTTCGACTCTCTGGACCAGGTGGTTAATGAGGTTTTCCAGGCTCTGGAGCGGATCAACGGGAAGCTGGAAAACCAGGTGGGGGGCGTGGAGAAGCAGTCCGCCGCCGTTTCCGAATCCTCCGCGGCGGTGGAGGAGATGATGGCCTCCATAGAGAATGTCTCCCGGGTCGCCGGCGAGAGGGCCCGCATGGTGGAGGGACTCATCCAGGCCACGACCCAGGGGAGCGGCCAGCTTCAGGATATGTCCAAGGCGATCCAGCAGGTATCCAAGGACATCGAGGAGCTGGTGGAGATTATCGAAATCATCGACAATATCGCGGACCAGACCAATCTGCTCTCCATGAACGCGGCCATCGAGAGCGCCCACGCCGGAGAGGCGGGCAAGGGATTCGGCGTCGTGGCCGATGAGATCCGCAAACTGGCCGATTCCACGGGAGAGAACGCTCAGATCGTCACCAAATCCCTCAAGAACATTACCGAGAGAATCAAATCGGTCAACGAAAGCAGCCGGGTCAGTCTCAATCAGTTCTCCCATATAGAGAAGGAAGTGGAGAATACCTCCCAGTCCCTGGTGGAGATCTCCCGGTCCATGGACGAGATCTCCGGAGGAACCAAGGAAATCCTTTCCGGAACGGGGGAGGTGAGGGACGTCACCCTGGAAATCCTGGGGGAGATCAAGGACCTGCAGGAGGAATCGACGGGCATCACCAACAATATGGGCAGTCTGCAGCAGCTCTCCTCCACCGTACTCAACGGCATCAAGGAGATCAATGTGGGCAGCCGCGACGTGATCAACGCCATGGGGAACCTGCAGGACGTAAGCGAGAGGAACCGCCGGAATATGGAGCTGCTCCGGGACAAGGTGGACCGGTTCCGCATGGAGGAGGACCAGGATCCCACCGAAACGGTCGAGCCTGTGGAGGTCGGGCAGGAAGAGGAAGTCCTGGACTACCTCTCCCCCTCCGAAGGGGTCGTTGAATCGGAGGAGACTCTCCAGGGGGAATAAGACTATACAATCCCTGCGATATGGCCTATACTTTTAAGGTTCGATCCGGTATGTGAAGCGAGGAAAACAGCAATGAGAGTAACCGATTATATAGAGCAGATAGAGCAGATGAACAGGAATCTGGCGGGCCGTGATTACGGTTTCCGGCCGGACAATGTTTTTCAGGAGGGGATTCCGGAAAACCGGGAAATCATCGGTTCCATGGTGGACGCCCTGATGCTGCCCGGCAGTTCCCTGGAGAATAAGAAGGCCCTTGAGGAGCTGTATGCCAGAAGCCGGGAGGGCAAAGCCTGCCTTCTTCTGGTGGAGCACTACAGCAATTTCGATTACCCCTGCCTTTACCGGCTCCTTCAGAGGGACGGGGAGATGGATCCGGGGGTTGTGAAATCCCTGCTCCCCCTCCAGGGGATGAAGCTCAGCGAGGGAAACCCCATAACGGCGGCTTTCTCCAACTCCTACGATACGATCGTCATCTATCCCAGCCGTTCCATCGATAAGGTGGAGGATGAGCAGGAGAGAAAGAGGATACGGGACGTCAGCGTGCCCATCAACATCGCCGCCATCAAGGAGCTGACCCGGAGAAAGCACTCCGGCCATATCATCACCGTCTTTCCTTCGGGGACGAGGTACCGTCCCTGGGACCCGGGTTCCCGCAAGGGTGTGCGGGAGATCTATTCCTATCTCAAAACCTTTGACTATCTCTGCTTCCTGTCCATTAACGGAAACACCCTCATGCCCTGCAGGGAGGAGGCCATGGAGAAGGATGAGCCCAGGCAGGACATCATGACCTTCACCTTTTCCGAGGTCATTGAGGCCCGCGCCTTCCGGCAGGAGGCTTCGGAAGAGGTACCCCCCGGGACGGACCCCAAACAGCATGTGGTGGACAGGGTGATGGATACCCTGTTAGAGATGCACGAAAAGTACGAACCGGCCCGGAGAGAGAAGCTGAAAGCCCGGGGAATCAGTATTCCGGACTGAGCCGTTTCTGATAGGTAATCAGCCGGGGGACGTATTCGTTCCCCGTAAAGAAGTGGTTCAGCACGCTGTTGGCGGGTATCCCCTCGACCGATACCTGTCTCACACCCCGGTTCAGAAAGAGCTCCTCCCCCTGAATGTAGAGTTCCTCCGCCACCCGGAGTCCCCGGTATTCGGGCACCGTATAGAGATTGGTTATTACCGCCGCCTGGCCGACCAGATGGTAGATCATGAAGCCCGCCAGTTCCCGCTCCGGCGATTCGGCCGCTATAAAGGCGGATGAATCGCCCATGGGGCGGTAATAGGGGATTCGGCTCCTGAGTTCCGGGGGTAGGTTCTCCTCCGCCTCGGCCAGGACCTGCCGGTCCAGCGTCAGGACGCTTTCCCTGTGATGTTCCGGGTTTTCCAGAAAGAGGAAGTCGCTCAGAAGAAGCTCTTCCAGGGTCTCCTTCGCTTCCCCCAGGGTCATCATGTTCCGGTAATTTTCAAAACTGTCCAGCCACTCCTGTATGTAGCCCCGCAGTTCCTTTGACTTATAGTGGAACCAGAGCTTCTCTATCTCCGGCTTTTCCTTGAGAAGGTCCTTGAAGTTACGGAAAACCCCCTTCCCCGAATGGAGGATGGCCCGCAGCCTGTTCCGGTAGAGGGGATTGTTCAGGGAGAGGACGAACCGCTCCATGATGTTGTATCCGTCCGCGGGAGTCCACCGGGGCAGGGAGAGATAGCGCAGCTCCTCCGGATCCTCCTCCTCCTTCTGGTTTTTGGGTATGACGGTGAGCTTTTCTATATCCAGGCAGAAAATCTCCCCCTGGTTTTCCATCCCGTAGATAATCTGTTCCAGCAGTTCCGGCGAAAGAATCACCTTCTCATTCATAACGATAACCCCTGTTCCCGTTCCCACTCCCTCAGGAGGGGCAGCAGGTCGGTATAGGCGACATGGCGGAGGGAATTGTCATCCCTTCGGTACAGTTCCACTTCCCCCTTTTCCAGGTACCGGTTGGAAATGATGATACGGCAGGGGATTCCCAGCATGTCGCAGTCGCGCAATTTTACACCGATTCCTTCTTTCCTGTCATCCACAAGGACCTGATTTCCCAGTTTTTCCGCAAGGGAATAAACCCGTGATTTGATGCTGGGCGATTTTCCTATTCCCATGAGGTAGTACCGGAAGGGGGCCAGCTCCGCCGGCCAGAGCAGGCCTTTCCCGTCCCTGTTCGCATCGGCCGCGGCGAAGAGAAGCCGGCCCATGCCGATGCCGTAGCTCCCCATGAAGGGAACCTTGATGCGGTTGTCCTCGTCCTGAAAGGAGAGGCCCAGTTTGGTGCTGTAGTAATCGTCCAGCTTGAAGATATGGGCCAGCTCTATGCCCCGTATCATTTCCAGGCTCCCCCCGCAGATGCGGCACCGGTCCGAATTCCCCGCCTTGACGATATCCCCGATTTTGTGGGCGTCGAAGTCCCGGCCGAAGTTGACGTTGGAGAAGCAGTACCCCTCCGCCCCGGAGGGCATGGTGAGGTTGGAGGAGTCCACCACGCTGTCGTCCACCACGATGAGGCAGGGGGTGCTCAGGTTGAAGGGGGAGACGGAGAGGGGGTCAATGCCCAGCTGGCGAAGCTCCTCCTCCCCCACGGGGACCAGTTCCTCCGATCCGGTGACCTTCTTGAGTTTCTCCGTGCTCAGGGTAAAGTCGCCCCGGTAGATGGCCATGATGTACCGGTGCTCCGAACGGAAGACCTTGCACAGCCCGAAGGCCATGCCCCTTCGCTCCTCCCCGCTGTTCTCCGGGGAACACAGGTCGCAGGGCACCTCCTCCATCTCCCTCAGGGGACCGGAATAGGGGGTCTTTTCACAGCGGGCTATGGCCCGGTTGGCCCGGTAGCCGCACTGGGGGCAGGCGATGATGAGGTTCTTTCCCCCGTTGTGGGGCAGGGTGAATTCGTAGGATCGGGAGCCCCGCATAAAGCCCGTATCCGCCTCGGAGGTGATGTAGGGGATGCGGCAGCGCTTGAGTATTCTTTCGTAGGCGGCGAATATTTTCGGGAAGAAGTTGTTCAGTTCCGTAAAATTCCTGTGGAAGGAGTAGCCGTCGTGCATGAGGAATTCCCGGGAACGGATAAGGTAGCCCCGGGGCCGGATCTCGTCCCGGTACTTCAGCTGATTCTGATAGACGAAGAGGGGAAGGTCCTTGTGGGATTTGATATCCTCCCTGACCAGGGAGGTCACCGCCTCCTCATGGGTGGGGGAGAGGAGCATGCTCCGTCCCTCCCGGTCGACGAAACGGGCGATCTCCATGGCGCTGCTTCTGTTCCTTCCGGACTGTTCCCAGAGGTTTTCCGGGGAGACCAGGGGGGTGGATATCTCCATGCCCCCCAGATTGTCCATCTCCTCCCCGATGATGCGCTTCAGATTGTTGAGCACCCTCATGCCCAGGGGCAGAAAGGAGATAAGCCCCTTGCCGCTCGGCCGGATAAACCCCGCCGAGATGAGAAGATCGTTCCCAATATAGGGGGAGGGCTTGATTTTGTCCCCATGGTCCACCTTTCCGGGGAGGTCGGAGTAGTTCATGATAGTTTAATTTTACACCAAAAATCCCATAGGTCAAGGGAGGGGCATGGACAAAAACTCCTCCCTGTGTTCGAATAGGCCTATGAAAGAAAAATACCGCATCTACGGGGGGCTCTTCCTCTCCTTTTTGAAAATATCATCCCTCACCCTGGGGGGCGGCGCTGTGATGCTCCCCCTCATGGAGGAGGAATTCGTCAAAAGGAGAAAATGGATCACCGAAGAGGACATGCTGGACGTCTACACCCTGTGCAACACCCTTCCCGGGGTTATCGCCCTGAATTCCTCACTCATGATCGGGCGGATCCGGGCGGGCCTTCCCGGGGCGGTCTGCGCCGTGACCGGAGTTCTCCTGCCGTCGGTGGTGGTCATTGCCGCCCTGGCCTCGGCGGTACAGCTTCTGGTCGCCTATCCCCTTGTGGCCCGGGCGTTTCTGGGGGTCCGGGCCGGGGTGACGGCCCTGCTTCTTCTTGTCATCATAGGCCTGGGAAAAAAGGGAATAAGGGGTGTGAGGGAGTTATCCATCGCCCTGTTCGCCTTCGTGGCCCTGGAAATCTTCAGCATCAATGCGGTCCTGGTCGTCCTGCTCTGCGCCCTCCTGGGGGGGATATTGTTCCGCAGCAAAAGGGAGGGCAGGCCGTGATATACGCACAGCTCTTCTGGGTTTTCTGTAAAATCGGGGCGGTTACCTTCGGCGGGGGCTATGCCATGATCTCCCTCATACAGCAGGAAGTCGTTTCGCGGCACTGGTGCACTCCCGGGGAATTCGCCGACATGGTGGCCATCTCCCAGATGACTCCCGGCCCGGTGGCCCTCAATACGGCCACCTACGTGGGTAAGATTACCGCCGGTATCCCCGGAGCCCTGATCGCGACCTTCGGACTCATTTTCCCCGCCCTCTGCCTGACCACCCTGGTGATACGCTTTCTGGAACAGGTCAAGCGGTCCCACGTGGCGGAACCCTATATCCGGGGCATCCGCGCCGCCGCCGTGGGCCTGATCGGGGCGGCGGTCCTCTTTTTCATGGAAAATTCCCTGGTGGACGGGGATCTGCCCCTGGACCGGCATCTGATCGGCAGGGGGGCCTCCTGGGCCGGCCTGGGATTCCTGTGGCAGGGGTTCGTCATTTTCGCGGTGATCCTGGTTCTGAAGAAGCTGATAGACATCAAGCCCGTCTGGGCGATACTGCTCTCCCTGGCCCTGGGGGCGGGGCTTTATACGGTGTTTCCCGCGGGTTAGTGGTTATGGGTTAGTGGTTACGGGTTACGGGTGGGCGATATTGATTATATTGCTGTGATAATTTGGGATTATTCTGTTTATAGTAATCAAAAGGGGGATTTATAGTAAGGAAATGTTCCGTTTGTAGTAATTAATCGCTCCGTCAGTAGTAATGAAATGGTCCGTTTGTAGTAATCAGATCGTCCGGATATAGTAATGGGACGGACCATTTGTAGTAATGAAAAAGAGCAAACGTAGTAATCAAACGGCCCGTTTATAGTAAGGAAACGGACTGTCCCAGTTAATTGGTTTCACCGGATATGGTAAGGAAAATGACCTTCCCTTCCGGTCGGTAAAATCACAAAAAGCAGACCGATTCACCGCAAAAAGGGAAGAAACCCCCTACCGTACACGGGCTCCTTCCCTTTTCATGGCAAAAATATCCGAATCAGCCCTTCCAGCGAACCGCAACATTTACCATTAACCACTAACCGAATCAGCGATGGGCCAGCCGCTCCGTAATGGCCCGGGCCGCCTTCTGCCCGTCCCCCATGGCCAGGATGACCGTGGCCGCTCCCTGGACGATGTCGCCCCCCGCGTAGACCCGGTCTATGCTGGTCCGGCCCCAGTTGTCGGCGATGATGGTTCCCCTGTCGGTGACGCTCAGGTCGGGGGTGGTCTGGGATATGAGCGGATTGGAACCGCTGCCTATGGAGACGATGCACGCGTCCACCTCGATCTCAAACTCGCTGCCCCCTATCGCCACGGGACTGCGCCGGCCCGAAGCGTCCGGCTCGCCCAGCTCATAGCGGAGGCACTTGATGGCCCGCACCCGGTCCTGATCGTCCCCCAGTATCTCCACGGGATTGGTCAGCAGGTCAAAGATAATGCCCTCCTCCCGGGCGTGGGCGATCTCCTCGGCCCGGGCGGGCATCTCCGCTTCGGTCCGGCGGTAGATGACATGGACCTCCTTCGCTCCCCCCCGCAGGGCGGTGCGGGCGGCATCCATGGCCACGTTTCCCCCTCCGAAGACGGCCACCTTTTCCGCGAGGAAGAGGGGGGTGTCCGACTTTTCCCTGACCGTGGCCTTCATCATATTGGCCCGGGTCAGATATTCGTTGGCGGCGAAGACGCCCACCAGGTTCTCCCCTTCGATCCCCAGGAATTTGGGAAGCCCCGCCCCGGTGGCGATATAGAGGGCGTCGAAGTGGTCCCTCTCCAGAAGGGTCTGAATCCTCCGGGTCCGTCCCACGAGAAAGTTCATTTCGAACCGGATGCCCATGTCCTTGAGGATTTCCACCTCCTCCTCCACGATGGCCTTGGGAAGGCGGAATTCGGGGATGCCGTAGATGGTCACTCCCCCGGGCTTATGGAAGGCTTCGAAGAGCACCACGTCGTGGCCCGCCCGGCGAAGTTCCGCCGCGCAGGTCAGGCCCGAGGGACCCGATCCGATAACGCCCACCTTCATTCCCGTGGAGGGGGCTATGGCGGGAAGGGTCTTTTCCGGTCGGGCCCGGTCCCAGTCGGCCAGGAACCGTTCGATCCGCCCGATCTGTACGGACTCGAGGGGATCCTTCCGACTCTTGCCCACGGTGCACTGTGCCATGCACTGCTTCTCCTGGGGGCAGACCCTCCCGCAGATTGCCGGAAGCAGGCTGGAGTTGCGGATCACCCCAATGGCCTCTTCGAAGCGGCCTTCCCCCGCTTCCCGGATGAATCGGGGAATGTCGATGCCCACGGGACAGCCCTTGACGCAGGGGGCGCTCTTGCACTGGATGCAGCGCAGGGACTCCGCCCGGACCTGCTCCTCGAAGTAGCCCAGGGCCACCTCGTCCATATTCTTTCCCCTCACCCGGGGTTCCTGGCTGGGCATGTCCTGGGGGGGGATGGCCAGTCTGTCCCTGTTGGTCAGGGTCTTTCCCTCCAGATTCTTCAGAATCTCTGCGGCTTCCTTCCTCAGCTCTTCCGGTTCTCTAAAGCTCATTTATGTCCCTCTATCTCCGCAATGGCCGCATCAAGGCGGCAGCGGTGGTCCTCTTCCTGGTTCTTATACGTGCTCATCCGTTTCATCATATTGTCGAAATCCACCTGGTGCCCGTCGAATTCGGGACCGTCCACGCAGACGAATTTGGTTTTGCCCCCCACGCTGACCCGGCAGCCGCCGCACATGCCCGTGCCGTCCACCATGATCGTGTTCAGGGAGACGGTGGTTTTGATGGCGTAGGGCCTGGTGGTGAGGGCGCAGAATTTCATCATCACCGTGGGGCCTATGGCGATGACCTCCGCCGGGGGTTCCCCGGATTCGCAGAGCTCCTTCAGGGGTTCCGTTACCAGGGACTTCCGGCCGTAGGAGCCGTCGTCGGTGCAGATGATGACCCTGTCCGAATGGGACTGGATCTCCCTCTCCATGATGACCAGGTCCTTAGACCGGGCGCCTATGATGGAGATGACCCGGTTCCCCGCGTGCTTGTGCGCTTCTATGATCGGGTTCAGGGGGGCCACGCCGATGCCCCCTCCCACGCAGACCACAGGCCGGTTGTATTTTTCTATGTGGGTGGGCGTTCCCAGGGGCCCCAGGATGTTGGCAATCTCGTCGCCCTCCCTCTTGAGGCTGAGTTTTCTCGTGGTGGCTCCCAGAGCCTGAAAGACCAGGTCGATCGTCCCGTCGTAGGGCTCGGCCTGGGCTATGGTGAGGGGGATTCTCTCGCCCCAGTCCTTATCCAGCTGGAGGATAATGAACTGGCCTGCCTTGCGCTCCTGCGCGATGAGGGGGGCGGCCAGACGCATCCGGAATACATGTTCCGACAGCTGCTGTTTCATTATAATACGTGCCATGTCAGTATCCTTGTTGAATTCTTAAGGGATATGATCCATAGAACCGGTGAAAAAATCAAGATGGTAATATACGGCTTTTCCGAATATGTCAGGAAAAGACGGCCGATCTTGCCATTGCGGTCATTTATACATAGAATGGTGCCATGTCACAGATCGACGACTTCGAAAAAATGCCCGTGACCCGGGTCATGCTCAAGTATTCCCTTCCCGCGGTGGTCTCCGCCAGCGTGCAGGCCCTCTACAATATCGTGGACCGCATCTACATCGGAAAGGGGCTGGGAACGGAGGCTCTGGCCGGGGTGACCCTGACCTTTCCCGTCTTTATCCTCTCCATCGCCATTGGGGTGCTCTTCGGCACGGGAAGTTCGGCGGTCATCTCCCTCAAGCTGGGGGAGAAGAGGAAGGAGGAAGCGGAAAGGGTGATCGGCACCAGCCTCTTCCTCTTTTTCGTCATGGGCTGTTCCGTGGCCGTGCTGGGCATGATTTTCCTGGAACCGATCCTGCGCCTCGTGGGCGCCACGGATGTGACCATGCCCTATGCCAGGCAGTACCTCTCCATCTTCCTGCCCTTCATGGCCACCGACTTCATGGCCATGGCCATGAACGGGGCCATCCGCAGCGAGGGGAATCCCCGGCTGGCCATGAACATCGCCGTGGCGGGGGCCTTGATCAATATCGTCCTGGACCCCCTCTTCCTGTTCCTCTTCCACTGGGGCGTGGCGGGCGTCGCCTGGGCCACCGTTCTGTCCCGGATCATAACGGCGGCGGTGGTGATCCTCCATTTCACCGTGGGGAAAAAGCGCTATCTCTCCTTCCGCTGGAAGGACTTTCGCATGGACGGCCCCCTGGTGAGAAAAATGGCCTCCATAGGCATGGCCCCGGCCCTCTTCAACCTGGCCACCACCTTCGTGGCCGTCTTCAGCAACCGGGCCCTGGTCAAATACGGCGGGGACCGGGCCATGGGAGCCCTGGGGGCGATCATGAGCATCTTCATGATCATCCAGACCCCCATCCGGGGTATCCAGATGGGGAGCCAGCCCCTTATCGGCTACAACTACGGGGCCCGGCTTTACGACCGGGTCAGGCGGATTCTGGGACGGGCTTTTCTCTTCTCCCTCGTCATCTCCTTCATCGGGCTGGGGCTGGCCTTCCTCTTCGGCGGCCCTATGGTTTCCCTTTTCAGCAGGGGGGACGGGGAGCTTATCGCCATGGGAAAGAGGGGGCTGGATCTCTATCTCGCCTTCATTCCCTTCATGGCCGTTCAAATGATCGCTGTCACCTATTTCCAGTCCGTGGCCAAACCCCTCCGGGCCATTATTCTGAATATGGCCCAGAGCACGGTCTTCTTCCTGATCCCCCTGGGAATCCTGCCCCTCTTCCTGGGGCTGGACGGCATCTGGTGGGCGACCTCGGTCAGCCATCTCCTGGGAGGATTCCTGGCCATCGCCTATATCGTACCGGAGCTGCGGAAACTGCCCCGGGAGGCGCACTCCCTATAGACCGCCCCCCGACCCTATTCCCCTGAATATATTATCCACGGCCTCCTCCATTTTCGCTTTCAGGTCAAACTGCCCCTCATGGAGGCACCAGTGGAAAACGACCCCCCTGGCGCAGAGGAAGATCCAGTCGCAGGCCTCCTCCGAGGAGAGATTCAGCCTGAGA
>QKAI01000033.1 GCA_003246505.1 Spirochaetaceae bacterium
CCCAGAGGGGCTGTTTCCTGCTGACCAGAATGGTAAAGGCTATGATCAGGCTGACCAGATTGCGGAAGAGGGCCTTCTCCAGGGAGGGGATCTCCCCGGCCAGTTTGACGAAGGCACTCATGAATGTGAAGAAGAGAGCCGATCCCATCATAAGTAGTACGGCCTTGGTTTTGTCAGATTCCCGGTAGTTCAATGGACTCCTCCTGCGGCACCCCCATTATGGGGGATAAGGGGGGAATTGGCAACGGCTTCCCCTCCCCTAACCGTCTTGCCATTTCCCCCATTCTCCTTCATAGTAATCCCATGAAACCCATCGCCCCCCTCAAAAACCCTTCCGTGACCCTGGCAGCTCCCCCGGCCAAGGCCTACACCCTCCGGGCCCTGGTCCTCGCCTCCCTGGCGCAGGGCACCAGCCGCATCGCCAACCCCCTCCTGGGACAGGATCAGCTCCACCTGATCGGCTGTCTCAAATCACTGGGGGTAACCATAGGGGAGGACGGTTCCGATCTGCTCATCACGGGCTGTTCAGGCCGGTTTCACCCGAGTTCGCAGGAACTGAACGCGGGAGAGTCGGGGGTGACCATGAACTTTCTTTCCAGCCTGACCGCCCTGTGCGACCGGGAGGTGATCCTCACGGGCAAGGAGGGGCTCCTGCGCCGGCCCATACGGGAAGTTATTGACGGGGTCAGCCAGCTCGGCGGCCGGGTGACCTATCTTGGCAAGGAAGGATTTCCCCCGGTCCGGGTCCACCCCTCCCCCCTCAAAGGGGGCAGGACGGTCATGTCCGGGAGCAAGACCTCCCAGTACTTCAGCTCCCTGGTCATCACCGGCGCCCTGACCGAAGGGGAGACCCTCATAGAGTGCTCCGACGAAATGTCCGAGCGGCCCTACTTCGATATCACCACATCCATGATGGCCCAGTTCGGGGTGAAAACGGAGAACCGGGATTACAGGGAGATCCGCATTCCCGCCGGTCAGTGTTACAAAGCCTGCGATCTGGCCGTGGAGGGGGACTACTCCAGCGCCACCTTCTACTTCCTGGCCGGGGCGGTCTGCGGTTCCCGGGTGCGGGTGACCGGGCTGAATCGGAATTCGGTCCAGGGGGACCGGGAGATCCTTCCCCTGTTGGAGAGGATGGGCTGCCGGACCGAATGGGAGGGGGAGGATGTGATCCTGACCGGGGGCCCTCTCAGGGCGATAACCGTGGACGGCACGGATATCCCCGACATGATCCCCTCCCTGGCGGTGGCCGCCGCCTTCGCCGAGGGGGAGTCGGTCTTTACCGGAGTGGGGCGGCTCCGCTACAAGGAGTGCGACCGGCTCATGGCGATAAAGACGAACCTGGAAGCCATGGGAGGCCGGGTCCGCTATGACGAGGACACCCTCACCGTCACCGGGACGCCCCTCCGCGGCGCCCAGATCAATCCCTTCAACGACCATCGCATCGCCATGGCCTTCGCCGTGGCGGGCCTGGCCGTAACGGGACAGGAAGTGGAAGATCCGGGCTGCGTGGCCAAATCCTTTCCCGATTTCTGGGAGCGCCTGAGCCCCCTCCAGGAGAATTAATCCCCCTTTTCATGATTTAACCGGATTTTTACTTTTCCCTGATAATACTCTCCCAAGGGAGGCGATTTCCTTTGGGGGAGGGTTTGAAAAAAAGGCACTACGCGGCGTACGGGGCAGGGGATCTGGCCAATAGCCTGACCTTCGGCCTTTCCTCCTCCTTTCTGCTCTCCTACTTCACCGATGTCCTGGGCATCACCGCCAGAGCGGCGGGCACCCTTTTTCTGGTTGCCCGGCTCTGGGACGGGATCAATGATCCCCTCATGGGTATTCTGGCGGATCGCCTCTTCCGCCGTCGCCGGGAACGGAACCGGGGAGGGGATAAATTCCGGCCCTATCTTCTCAGGGGCAGCTGGCCCGTGGCGGCGGCGGCGGTGCTTCTGTTCTGGGCTCCCCCGGAATGGGACATGGCCGGGAAGCTTGTCTGGGCCTACGCCACCTATATCTTCTGGGGCATGACCTATACCTTCGTGAATATTCCCTACGGATCCCTGGCTTATGTCATGACCGGCGACCTGGTGGAACGGGCGGGGCTTTCCGCCTCCCGGGGTATCGGCAGCCTGGCGGGCACCCTGCTTCCCCGCGTTTTCATCCCCCCCCTCCTGATCCGCTTCTCCGGCGGGGAGGCCCGGGGCTATCTCCTCTCTGCGGGGGCGGTCTCCCTGGCTGCCCTGGTGTTCTACCTGCTCTCCTACGCCTTCACCCGGGAGAATCCCCCCGATATCCCCGGAATCGCCCCCCTGTCCGAGAAGGGCCCCCCGGGGCTCATGGGAAACCGGCCTTTCCTGGCGGTTTCCCTGGCGTCGGTGGCCCTGCAGACGGGGCTGATGGTGAACGGGGCCATGAACATCTACTACTTTCGGGAGAATCTCGACGCCCTGGGCCTCATGTCCTGGGCGGGGGCGGCCGCCCTGATTCCCGCCGCCGCAGCCGCCCCCCTGATCCCCCGTCTCGTCCGGCGCTTCGGCATGGTCCGCGCATCGGCCTGGGCAGGGTTCTTTTCCGCCCTGTCCTGGCTGCTGCTGCTCCTCCTGCCCTCCCATCCCCTCCTCTACCTGGGAATCGGCCTGGGGGCCTATCTCCTTCTCATGATCCCCCATATGACCGTCTGGGCCCTGGTTTCGGAGAGCATAGACTGGCAGGAGAAAAGGACCGGGAGAAGGAGCGAGGGAACGGTGTACGGAGCCTACAGCTTCGTCCGCAAGACAGGGCAGGCGCTGGCGGGATTCCTGGCGGGAGCGGGGCTGGGCTGGACCGGCTACGACAGCCTCCTTCCCTTCCAGACGCCGGAAACCCTGGAGGGGATCAAGTTCCTGACCCTGGGCGTTCCCGCCCTCTGCCTTTTCCTGGCCTTTCTGGCCTACCGCTTTCTCTGGCCCCGCACTAACGACAACAGGAGTACCCCATGATCAAAACACCCCTGACCCGATGGCTTTTCACGAAGGAGGGGCGCACCGAAGAGGTCGCCCTGCCCCACTGCTGGAACCGGGCGGAGGAGGGATCCGCCTACTACCGGGGGGCCTGCCTCTACCGGTGCGACCTCTACCTGGAACCCCGCCCCGGCCGGGTTTACTACGTGGA
>QKAI01000186.1 GCA_003246505.1 Spirochaetaceae bacterium
AGGATACCCGATTATACCCCGGAGCCTTAAAAAACACAACTGCGCCGATGGGGAGAGGGGGGGGGCCGCTCCGCTTAGAAAACCTCTTCCAGAACGTAGAATAAATTGCGGTCCGTGCCGAAGATAAGCCATCTCCCCGATATGACCGGAGCGGAGAGGAGGGACCCCTCTATGTCCATGCGCCAGAGCTCCCGGCCGTTCTCCGCGCTGAGGCAGACGATCTGGCCGGGAAGTCCCCACTCCTCCCTCTCCTCCAGGCCCAGGAAGAGGCGGCTCCCGCCGACCAGGGGGGCTCCGGAGAGGGGCCTGTCGAAATACTTCTCCCAGAGGAGTTCCCCGGTCTTCTCATGGTAGACCCGGAGCTTCATGTCCCCGGCGGCGAAGAAGACCCGGTTTTTATAAAGGGCCGGAGCCAGATAGTCGAGCTGCTCCGTGCTCTCCCGGAAGGCCTCTTCCCCATCCAGGCGGGGGTCCAGATAGGCCAGGTCCTGCCTCTGCCAGAGGGGCTCGCCGGTGTTCCGGTCCAGGCAGGAGAAGCGGAATTCCCACTCCCCTCCCACCACGCCGGAGGCGGCGTAGTAGAGCCGGTCCCCCCGGATGGCGGGGAAGGAGTACCAGTTGTAGATATCGATCTGGGTGTCCACGTGCCAGGTGTAGCTCCGGGAGAGGGTGTCGTAGACCGCCAGGGTATGGGGGAATTCGGGGGGGCCGGGAGAGAAGTACACCGTTCCCTCGTGGATCTGGAAAGAGTTCCGGAGCCAGATGGGGTTGGGAAGGGACCAGAGGAGGGACCCGGTCTTCCCGTCAAGGCAGTACAGGGCGTCCGCGTCGCTTATGGCGTATACCATCCCCCCGGAGAGGACCACCGTGGAGTTGACCGCCGAGGCGGTCTGAAAGGACCAGCGCAGCTCCCCGGTCTCCCGGTCCAGGGAGTAGACATAGCCGTCGGAGGAGCCGATGTAGACCCCCTCCCTGTCGGCGGTGGGCACCGAATTGATCGGCCCGGCGGTGCGGAAAACCCACTCCATGTAACCCGTGTTGATATCCAGGGCGTAGAGATTCCCGTCGGCGGACCCGAAATAGAGGGAGCTGCCGAAAACCGCGGGGGGATTGAAGCTCTCCCTCCTGTGGTCCTTCTCCTGGAGAAGGAGCTTCCACTTCACCCCCAGGGGAGGCTGTATGGAGGTATCCGTTCTTCCCGCGCCCCCCGGCCCCCGGTAGACGATCCAGTTCCGGCTGCAGCCCGCAAGCATCAGCAGGGAGAGAAGGATGAGGGTCCGGACGGCTCGGTTAACGGCCCTTGATGTCATAATAGAGCCCCCTTAGGCTGATTCCTTCCCTCAGAAACCGTGATAGGGACCGGTTCTCCCGGAACAGACGGCGGTACTCCTCCCGAAGGGTGATCCTGTTTTTCTCCTCCTCACCCTCCCGGGCTCCGTATACACCCCTCAGAAACGCTTCGGTAAAGGGGGTCAGCTCCGGGCAGATCTGGGCGTACTCCCGGGGGGTCAGCTGTTTCTCACGGGGGGGATAGCCCCGGTCGGTCCAGCGCATCTGCGCAAGCCGGTAGGCGGCCTTGAAACCCCTTTCCCCGGGCCGCGAGGCCAGAACCCTCAGCCGGAGGGAGAGGAAGGCTTTCCCCCCGTAGGCGGCGGCGAGCAGGATGAGGCCCCCCAGCCCCATCAGCCTCAGGACAAGGCGCCAGGGGAAGATGAAGGACCTTTTGCCCTGCACCGTTTCGGTGATGATGGGAATAACCACGTCCAGCTTGTTCGGATCCCCCGTTCCGGAGGGGGGGATCGCCGTACCGGTGGTCTCCACGTCGATCCAGCCGTAACCGGGAAACCAGCACTGCATCCAGGCATGGCGGTGTGAGGTGGTGACCAGAAAGAGCTGCCCCGGATCCCTGTCCCGGAGGGGGGGGATCTGCTCCCTCAGATATTCCAGGGCTTTGCGGTGGTTGGGGGTCTGCAGATCCTCGCTGGCCAGATAGCCCGTCACCACCCGGGCGGGTATCCCCGCTCGCCTGGCCAGAAGGGCCGCCCCGTTGGAGAACTCCGTGCAGTCCCCCTCCCGGGTCCGGGAAAGGAAATCCAGGATATGCCCGGTGCTCCAGTCTTCCGTGAAGCCCATGTTGTACTGATAGCTGCTGAAAAGGTTCAGTATCCCCCTGAGCCGGGCATAGGGGGGCCGGTTCAGGAGATCCAGGGGCTCCAGCAGTTCGTCCAGCCGGGAGAGCTGCTCCGGGGAAAGATCCAGGTTCAGGGCCCGCTCGGCCTCATCGGGAAGTTCCGCGGGATAGGAGTCGATGAAGTTCAAAAGAACCGTCTTCCGGGGATCGGTCACCAGGGAGAGGGACTGCCAGGAGTAGATGAAGGGGTAGTAGGTCCTGTCGCTGATGGTGGGTTCCACCGTATAGGGGAAATAGGGGATTCCCTTCTCCGGGTCCACGGAGAGCACCGAAACGGGAATTCCCTCCCGCCCCGTATAAAGGGGGGTATGGGGGTTTTTCCAGGTCTCCACATAGCGGGTGCGGGCCAGATCGTTCAGATAGTTCCCCTCCTCCGCCAGAAAACCGGCCCTATCGTCCAGAAGAGTGAAATAGCGGGAGGCCAGATAGGTGGAGGAGAGCTCCGACTCCACGATCATCACCGCGTACTGACGGGGGGGATCCCCTTCCCCGGAGCGGGATTGGGCGTCCTGCCAGGAATTGCCGGGAAGACCGAGCAGACGGGGCTCGCCCCCGGACTCACCCTCCTCCCCGGGATTCCCTTCCCCCGGGGTGGCGCCCTGCTGCCCCAGCCGGTCCCGGCCGTTCCTGCCCCTGAGGTTGCCCTGGTCCAGGGGGGAGTTGGTACTCAGATCCATCAGTTCCGGCCGGGGCCTGACCGGATCGTTGACCGTCTCCGGGATCATGTTGTGGAAAACCCCGTCCGCCCCTACCAGGAGGGCGAAGAGGAGCAGCAAAACGCCGGCTCCGGCGAGGCCCAGGAATTCTCCGCCCCGTCCGGCGAATGTCCCCCTCCCCCCCAGGAAGATGACCGCCCCGTAAAAGAAGAAACAGGCCAGAAGCAAAAAGAGAAGGGCCCCTCCGAAAGCTCCCTGGGCGGCGGCGGCTTCCGGGGAGGAGTAGGTGAACAGA
>QKAI01000047.1 GCA_003246505.1 Spirochaetaceae bacterium
TCTTCATCCGGGCCTCCCCCATGATCACGTCAACCTTGCCCGACTTCATGAGAAAGGCGATGCCCTTGCGGAGCTGGTCGATCACGTCGGCCTTGCGGGCCATGGCCTTTTCCAGGCTGAACTTCACATCGCCGCAGGTCACCCCGAAGGCTTCCCCGTGCAGGGCGTGGCTGTAGTGCTTGGCCGAGGCCAGGAGGCACTTGGTGGGGATGCAGCCGTGGTTGGTGCAGACGCCCCCCAGGTTATCCTTCTCGATGATCAGGACTTTCTTGCCCATATGCCCCGCCCTCTCGGCGGCTACGTAACCGCCGGGGCCGGATCCAATAACTATCAGGTCGTACATGTTTCCTCCTATCCTACCAGGGCCAGATCGATATTCTCTATGGTTTGGGCCAGATCCTTGAGGAACCGGGCCGCCGGAGCGCCGTCCAGGGCTCTGTGGTCGAAGGTGAGGGAGAGGCCGATGCGGGGCTGAAGTCTGATCTCCCCGTTTACCGCCACGGGCTGGTTGGTGATGGTGCAGACCCCCAGGATGCCCACTTCCGGAGTATTCAGCACGGGGGTGAAGCTCTCGATGCCCATGGCCCCCAGATTGGTCACGGTGAAGGTGCCCCCGGAAAGATCCTCCGGGCCGGCCTTCCCCTCCTGACAGGCCCCTGCCAGCCTCTTGGCCTCGTCGGAAATGCCCTTGAGGCTCAGGCAGTCGGCGAACTTGACCACGGGGACCATGAGCCCCTTGGGGGTGTCCACGGCGCAGCCCAGGTGCACGTTGGCGAAGCGGGTCATCTTCTCTTCGGAGAAGTGCTGGTTCACCTCTTCGTGCTTTGTCAGGGTGCGGCTGACCGCAAAGAGGATCAGGTCGTTGATGGTGATTTTTGTCAGACCCATCCCTTCGGGGCTGTTCTTAAGCCGCTTTCTCATGGCCATGAGGGCCGTGGCGTCGGCGGAGGAATTCAGGGTCAGCTGGGCGGTGGTGCTCAGGGACTGGTGCATTCTCTGGGAGATGACTTTGCGGATGCCCTTTACGGGCAGTTCGGTCACCGGGCCGGGGAAGCCGATGGAAACCTGGGCGGGAGAGGCGGCGGGTGCCGCGCCCGTACCCAGATCGGACATTCTGACCCGCCCGCCGATTCCGGTTCCGGAAGCGGGAACGGCCTGGCCGGCGGAGGCGGCGGCAGCGGCGGGTGTCAGGGGCTGGCGGCCGTCCAGGGCGGCTGCCACATCCCTTTCGATGACCCGCCCCCCCGGTCCGGTTCCGGCGATCTGGGCGGGGTCGATGCCCTTGCCCTCGGCCAGGCTGCGGGCCCGGGGAGAGACGGCGCCGGTCTTCTCGCCGGAGGCGGAAACGACCGGAGCGGCGGCGGGGGACGGGGAGGCGGCCTGGGCAGGGGCGGCCGCGGGAGCGCTTTCCGCGGCCGGAGCGGCGGCGGTAGTGGCGGAACCGCCGTCCCCGTAGGAACTGATGTCCTCACCGGCATCGCCGAGAAGGGCTATGAGTGTATGGACGGGCACTTCGTCGTCCACATTGAAAAAGGTCTTGAGAAGGACACCATCGGCGGGGGATTCCACATCCACCACGGCCTTGTCCGTTTCCACCTGGCAGAGAACGTCGCCGGTAGCGACGGCGTCGCCCACGGACTTGCTCCATTCCACGATGATACAGGATTCAACGGAATTACCCTGTTTCGGCAGCAATACTTCCTTAGCCATTACATTTCGCTCCTTAATTTTTACGATACGATTTCTATTGCAATACCGGTTTCATCCAACCGGCTCTTTTCGCTTGTTTCCAGTCCCCCGTCGGTAATAATCCGGCTGACCCGGTCCAGGGGGAAGATCTTAACAAAACCCGCCTTTCCGATCTTGGAGGAATCGGCCAGGACGATCGTCTCCCGGGAATGATCCGCCATGACCCGGATGATCTCGGCGTTCTCTACCAGATGGGAGGTAAAACCCGCCTCCGAGGAGACCCCGTCGGTCCCTATAAAGGCGTACTTCACATGGTACTGTTCCAGCTCTTTCAGGGCGGTGGGCCCCACCAGGGCTTCCGCCTGGGGTCGGAATTCGCCTCCCACCAGGGTCAGATTCAGAGCGGGATTCATACGGGCGTAGGGAAGAAGAAGGGTGGAATTGGTGACGATGCGCACATCCCTTTTTCCCAGAAGATAAGAGCCGATGAGGGCCGTTGTCGTACCGGCCACGATCATGACCGTATCCCCGTCTTCCACAAGGGAGGCGGCCCGGCGGGCGATGGCTTTTTTCCTCTCCAGATTATCCTTCTGGCGGGAGAGCATGTCCGGATGGAAAGCGGTCTGCACTCCCCCCCGGGTGCGGAAAACCAGTCCCATGGAGGCCAGATGGTCCAGATCGTTCCGAACCGTAACCCGGGAAACCTCCACCAGATCGCTCAACTGGGAAACGGAAAGGGAAGAATCGTCCCTGAGAAGATCCAGAATAGCCTTTTCCCTGTCATTTAATCCGCTGAACATGGGGGTTACCTTCCTAATACTTGCTTTACGCTTTCCATTTTATTTCATAATACTTTCTTTTTACTTTACGTTCAAGCTTTTTCCAAAGGTTTTTGTAAAATTTCCCTTTTCCCTGGGAACAATCCTCCCCTTTTGTTATATTAGGATTAGAACATTCCCCTTATCGGGCACATAAGGAGGAAGTCACGATGAAAAAGGGCTTTCAATTGTTTCTGGATCTTGACGGCGTTCTGGTCGATTTCAACAGGGGCGTCCATTTCTATACGGGCAAGAGCCCGGAGGATCAGACCCCCCGTCAGATGTGGTCCGTCCTTTCCCATGTGAAAAATTTCTATGCCAAGCTGGAGTGGACCGCCGACGGGACGGATCTCTGGGAGGGCACGAAGCACCTGAATCCGGTCATCCTCACGGGACTTCCCCTGGGAAAATGGGCGGAACCGCAAAAGCGGGAGTGGTGCTTACGGGAGCTGGGCAGCCATATCCCGGTGATCTGCGGAAAATCAAAGGAAAAACACCTACTGGCCTGGGACTGGCTCCATGGGAACGGTATGGGGGATCATATCCCCGTGCTGATAGACGACAGGCTGAATATCAAATTCCCCTGGGAGGAGTCGGGGGGACAGTTCATCCTCCACTTCTCCGCCCGGG
>QKAI01000143.1 GCA_003246505.1 Spirochaetaceae bacterium
CGTTGACAAAGAACAGGGGGGGAGGATACTTTATTTCGTATACGAACCATTCGTATAGCAAGCATTAATCCGGAGGCACAATGACAAAAACCCTGGGCATGATATTCGCCGACACGGCGCGCCTGCACCACCGTTACCACCATTCGGTTTTCGACTCCTTCGGCATACACCGGGGGCAGAGCCGGCTCTTCTTCGTCCTGAACAGCGAGGAGGGCCCCATCAACCAGACCCATCTGGCGGAAAAGCTGAATATCTCCGCCTCCACCCTCACCCGCATGGTCCAGTCCCTGGAGAGAAAGGGTTACCTGACCCGCCGGACGGACGAGCAAGACCAGAGGCAGACCCTCATCACCCTGACCCCCGAGGGCCGTGCTGTCCACGACCGCTGCCGGGAGGAGTTCATAAGGGTGGACGAAAGGATCTTCGGGACCTTTACGGAGGAGGAGCAGGAGAGTCTCAGGGATATGCTCATAAGGATTCAGGAGCAGTTCCTGGGGGAGCTGGAGCGGAAATGAGAACCATATTTCAATATTTAAGAAAGTACTGGTTTTTCGCCCTGGCCGCGCCCCTTATGATGCTTGTGGAAGTGTTCATGGACCTGATGCTCCCCGCCACCATGGCCCGCATCGTGGACGGGGGCATCGCCACGGGGAACCTGGCCCTGGTCCTGCACCTGGGCCTTCGTATGATCGTCTTCAGCCTTATCGCCTTCGCGGGCGGATCGGGATGCTCCTTTCTGGCCAGCGTGGCCTCCACCGGCCTGGGGGCGGATCTGAGGCGGGATCTCTTCACGAAGGTGCTCTCCCTCTCCCACCGCAACCTGGACGAACTGGAAACGGGAAACCTCATCACCCGGCTGACCAACGACGTCACCCAGCTGGAGGAGGTTACCATGATGCTTCTGCGCATGATGGTCCGCGCCCCCCTGCAGGTCGTGGGAAGCCTGGTGATGGCCCTGGCCATCAGCATCCGCCTCTCCTCCCTCTTCCTTCTTTTCGTGCCCGCCCTCCTGGTGATCATGATTGTTCTCATCGGCAAGGCCTATCCCCTCTTCTACGGGGTGCAGGAGAGAATGGACCGTCTCAATACGAGGCTCCAGGAGAACCTGGCCGGGAAGAGGCTGGTGAAGGCCTTCGTGCGGGAGGAGTACGAATCAGAGAAATTCGCCCGGGCCAACGGGGATCTCACCGATTTCACGGTACGGGCGAACAGGACGGTCTCCTTCATGAACCCGGCCATGCAGATCATCCTCAACGGGGGCATCATCGCCGCCCTCTGGTTCGGAGCGGGACTGATCGACATGGGGGCTCTTAAGATTGGGGCCCTCATTGCCTTCACCGGCTATCTGCGGCAGCTGCTCTTCTCCCTCATGATGTTCAGCCACATCATCATGAGATTCTCCCGGGCCCAGGCCTCCTCGGCACGGATTCAGGAGATCCTGACCGAAAGCCCGGATATCGCCGAGCCCGATGATCCCCTGCCCGGCCGGCCCGGGCAGGGCAGAATCGAATTCCAGGACGTGACCTTCTCCTACAAAAGGGGGGGAGACCCGGTTCTGAAGAGTCTGACCTTCACCGTGGAACCGGGGGAAACGGTGGCCTTTCTGGGAGCCACGGGGGCGGGAAAATCCAGTCTGGTCAATCTTATCCCCCGCTTCTATAACCTGGATTCGGGGCGGATTCTCCTGGACGGGCGGGATATCTCCCGCATGAAGACGGAGGATCTGCGCCGGTCCGTGGCCGTGGTTCCCCAGAAGACCCTCCTCTTCTCCGGGACGGTGGGAGAGAACATCCTCTACCACTACGGCAAAGAGGAACGGGAGGGCAAGGAAGGGCTGATGCGGGAAGCGGCGGCCCGGGCCAGCATTTCCCGGTTCATAGAATCCCTGCCCGATGGCTACGACACGGACGTGAACCAGAGGGGGGTCAATCTCTCCGGCGGTCAGAAACAGCGCATCGCCATCGCCCGGGCCCTGGCCAAGGACTCCCCCGTGGTCATCCTGGACGATGCCACCAGCGCCGTGGATATGGCCACGGAAAGGAAGATCCGGGCCGCCCTGAGAGAACAGGGACGGGAACGGACCCTCCTCATTATCGCCCAGCGGATCACCAGCATCATGGATGCGGACAGGATCATCGTCCTGAATGAGGGGAAGATCTCCGCCATAGGGCGGCACGGCGAGCTTATGGATAATAACGCCCTGTACCGGGAGATCTACCGTTCCCAGATCGACGAGGAGGCCCTGGCATGAGCACGCCCCGGAGAAAAGAACCGACAGCTTTCGTACCCGGTCCCGGCCCCCGGAGAGGACCGGGAGGCCCCCACGCCCATCTATTGGGCCCCAAGGAGAAAGCCAGGGATATACGGGGCACCCTCCTGCGCCTCTGGGACTATCTGAAGAGACAGAGGGGAGGCCTCATCCTGGTGGTTTTCATCGTTTTCCTCGCCACGGCCCTGGACATAACCGGCCCCTACCTGATGAAGATCGCCATAGACCGCTACATCGGGGGAACGGTGGATTTTCCCGCCCTGGCCCGGATTCTCCTTTTCATGGGAGCGGCCTACGCCCTCTCGGCGATTCTCGTCGCCTTCCAGCAGTGGATCATGATAGGGGTTGCCCAGAAGGCCATAAGGGCTCTTAGGGATGACGTGTTCCGGAAATTCCAGGAACTGACCATACGCTACTTCGACACCCGGTCCACGGGGGAGCTGATGAGCCGCCTGACCAACGATATCGACAATGTCAGTAACACCATCTCCAACGGGGTGCTGGATATTCTCTCCTCGGTTCTGAGCATCATCGCCGTGGGCATCGTGATGCTCACCATCAACTGGATACTGGGACTTATCTGCCTGTGCGTGATCCCCCTGGTGATTTTCTCCACCAGGCAGATTGCCAGACACACCCGCAGGGGCTTCAAGGAGCGGCAGCAGCATCTGGGCGCGCTGAACGGGATCATCGAGGAGACCATAACCGGGCACCGGGTGGTCAAGGCCTACACCAAGGAGCAGGAGCTCTTGGAGAACTTCTCCAGAGAGAACACCCTGATGCGCCGGGCCGCCCACAGGGCGAATATCACATCCGGCCTCATGGGGCCCCTCATGAACATGATGAACAACCTGAACTATGGGGT
>QKAI01000012.1 GCA_003246505.1 Spirochaetaceae bacterium
GGCTCCTCCGGGGGGCGCCGTTCCAGGCTGTTCATGATCTTGTCGAACACCCCGTTGGCGACCTTGATCTTCCGGTTCACGTAGAGGTGCTGCTTCTGGGCGAAGGAGAGCATCCGGTCATGGATGGACAGAGTGAAGACCTGGTTGTTGCTGCCCTGCTGCTCCTTCTTGAACAGTTTGATCCCCCCCTCTTCCTCGTAGCGCTTCAGCTGGGTGTAAATCCAGAGATTGCTCCTGTA
Source organism: Spirochaetaceae bacterium (assembly GCA_003246505.1). Classification (GTDB taxonomy): domain Bacteria; phylum Spirochaetota; class Spirochaetia; order DSM-2461; family DSM-2461; genus SZUA-368. The sequence goes on from QKAI01000012.1 coordinate 240, forward strand.
GGAGGTGTCATGCTTCTCCCTGAGATACTCCTTTATCCTCTCAATGGGAAGCTTGATCTCCCAGATGGACCGGGCGTCGCTGTTTTCGTATTCATCGGCGAAAAGCCGGAAGATGCTCGAAACAAGCTCATGCTGCTTCAGGCGGTGTTTTGCGGAATTTTCTGCATCCATAATTACCCACTTGCTAAGCATTATACACTTAATAAGCGTTTTTCGCTATTAACCCCTTTTCGCAAACTTAACGGGGGGAGAAAAAAAATTGTCAATTATCCATGCCCCTTCTATAATGCCTGAAGTATATGGAGGATTTTATGATGAAAAAAATTATTGTTCCGTTGATTGCACTCCTTTTCGCTCTCCCCCCGCTTCTTTTCGCCGGCGGCAGCCAGGAGCAGGAGGGGGGGCCGGTTTCCCTGACCATCGCCGGTCGTGACGGCGCCTACGGGGACGCCATGCAGCTTGCCTGCGACGAATATGCCGCCCTTCATCCCGATGTGAGCTTCGAGATCCTCAAGCTCTCCGGTTCCAGCCTTTTCGAGAAAACCGTCATCGACATGAAGGGCAACGTGGGGACCTACGATGTGATTCTCATCGACGACCCCAATGCCACCCAGATCTACAAGGCCGGTTGGCTCGCCGATCTGGACGCCCTGTACAGGGAGAGGGGCCTTGCCCTGGATCCGGATTTCATCGCCCCCCTTACGATGCTGGGCCGCTATCCCTACGGCGATGCGGGAACCCTCTACTCCCTCCCCCTGGTGGGCAATGTGGAGCTTTTCGCCTACCGGAAGGATCTGATAGAGAAATACAAACTCCAAACCCCCGATACCTGGGACAGGGTCATGACCGCCGCCAAAACGATCGCCGCCAATGAGCCCGGCGTTTATCCCGTCCTCTTCCGGGGAGCCAAGGGAAATCCCATCGTCACCGGATTCCTCCCCCTCTTCTGGGCCTTCGGCGGCAAGGTACTGGTCAATGACAAGCCGGCCCTGGACAGCCCCCAGGCTCTGGCCGCCCTCAAATTCTATCTCGAACTGGCCCAATACGCCCCGGAGGGGGTGGCCATGTACCAGTCCGCCCAGGTAAAGGATGCGGTCTACGCCGGCACCGGCGCCATGGCCATTGAGGTCTGGCCAGGCTGGATCAGCGACCTGGACAACCCGGAGGTCTCCAACGTGGTGGGGAAGGTGGCGGTGACCAAGCACCCCGCCCAGGTGGAGAAATCCTCCCCCATGATCGGCGTCTGGCTGGCGGGGATCCCCGAATCCTCAAAGAACAAGGGAGCCGCCTTCGACTTCCTCCAGTTCCTGACCAGCGCGGAGATGCAGGAGAAGATGGCCGATGTCAACGGCATGCCCCCCACAAGAACCAGCGTTCACAAAGTCCCCGCCCTGGTGGAGAAATACGCCTGGTATCCCGCCCAGCTAGACGGCCTTCAGAACGGCGTACCCCGTCCCCGCACCACCAAGTGGAAGGAGATAGAGGAAGCCCTGGGGACCTATCTCCAGATGGCCCTGATCGGGGATCTCTCCGCCCAGGACGCCCTCACCCAGGCCAACGCCAAGATCGGCGAAATCCTTGAATAGTTGAGTTTGCCCATCCCGGTCCGGCCCGGACCGGGAATCTTCCCAAAAATGACAGGTAATTATGAATAGCATAAACTCAAAAAAGAACTCTTCCTTCTACACGCTGATATTCCTTCCCGCCCTGCTGGTGATACTGTTTCTGACCATATATCCGGTGGTGAACACCCTGTTCCTATCGTTTTTTAAATACAATTATCTTTCCGACGACCGCCGTTTCATAGGCCTGAAAAATTTCATCACCATCGGAAAGGACCAGGTCTTCCGGACGGCCTTCCTGAACACGATCCTCTTCGCCCTTTTCGCCACGGTCTTCGAAGTGGCCCTGGGCATCTTCCTGGCCCTGATGTTCTACGGTCAGTTCCCGGGGAAGCGGCCCTTCATGATCATGGTCATATTCCCCATGATGGTCTCCACCATGGTGGTCTGCGCCGTATGGAAAGTCCTCTACCATTATGACATAGGGCTCTTCAACTACATCCTCAAATCCATCGGGCTGGCCCCGGTGGGATGGCTCACGGACAAGACGAGGGCCCTCTCCTCGATCATCCTCGTGGATATCTGGCAGTGGACGCCCTTCGCCTTCCTGGTGCTCCAGGCGGGACTGAACTCCATCCCCCGGGAGATTTTCGAGGCCTCCAGCATTGACGGGGCGGGGTACTTTAGGAATCTCCGCTCCGTGACACTCCCCATACTCAGCAGCCAGATCCTTCTGGTCATCATGCTCAGGACCATCGATACCTTCCGCATCTTCGGCAAGGTCTACGCCCTGACCCAGGGGGGGCCGGGCAACGCCACGGAAACCGTCTCCTACTACATCTACCGGGAGGGATTCTCCTACTTCAATCTGGGCCGGGCCAGCGCCGCCGCCCTCTATGTGCTCGCCGTTATCGCCCTGATCGCTTCGTTTTACATCCGGGGCATCATGAAGGAGGAAAACTGATGACCGGTTCCGCAATGGCCCGCAAGGGCGTCTTCTTCTGGATATTCATGGCCCTCGTTCTGGCCACCGTCCTTTTTCCGATCTACTGGATCCTTATCACGGCGGTGAAAACGCCCCTGGAAAATATCTCCCCGGTCCCGACTTTCTTCCCTAAAATCGTTACCCCGGAGAATTTCGTCAAGGTCATGGAAACGGGATTCCTCAGGAATCTGATGAACAGCGTCTTCGTGGCCTTCACCTCCACGGGCATCTCCCTGGTCCTCGCCTTCCTGGCCTCCTACGCCCTGGTGCGGCACAATTTCCCCTTCAAGCTTAACCTGATTTTCCTCATCTGGGTCCTGGTCGTGAAAATCCTTCCCCCCATGGTCCTCTCCATCCCCCTCTACACCCTCTTCACCAAGGTGAAGCTGATTAATAGCCACTGGGGCCTGATCATGGTTTACCAGGTCTACACTCTGCCCTACTGCATCTGGATGCTTTTCGGTTTCATGAAATCCCTTCCCCTGGAGTTCGAACAGGCCGCCGAGATAGACGGGGCCTCCCGTATGAAAATCCTGACCCACATCGTGGTCCCCCTCTCCTCGGGGGGGATCGTGGCCACGGCCATCTTCAGTGTGATCATAGCCTGGGACGAATTCCTCTTCGCCCTCCTGTTCATCAGGACCCCCTCCCTCCAGACCCTGCCCCTGAAGATCGTCAGCTTCATCACCGAATACGAGACCCTCTGGGGGGAGCTGATGGCCATAGGGCTTCTGGCGACCCTGCCGGTGCTGCTCTTCTCCGGATACTACTACAAACGGCTCACCGACGGCTTTTCCATGGGTTTGAAATAGGGGAGGGACGGATGAATCTGCTGATAACCGCCCATACGGGCTGCGACGGAACACCCCACAACTCGGTTGAATCCCTTCTCCGGGGGAGGGGGCTGGGGGCGGACTTCTGCGAGATCGACGTCCGGTCGACCGGTGACGAGACGCCGGTGCTCTGGCATGACGACGCCCTGGAGACCCGGTCGGGGGAGAGGGTCCTCATCGGTAATCTGAGTCTGGCGGAGATCCGGAGCCAGAGCCGGAGCGGGGAGATCCTCCTGGGGCCGGACAGGGAGGGCATCCTCACCCTGGAGGATATCCTTCCCCTCATGGGGGCGAGCGACCTGCTCCTGAATCTGGACCTCAAGGATGACGAATGCATCGTGCCCGTGGCGAAACTGGTCAAATCCTGGAACCTGGCCGAAAGGGTGGTCTTCTCGGGATGCGGAAAGGTGAGGGCCTCCTATCTCAAGACCAACTACCCCGGCTTCCAGGTCCTCCTGAATGCGGACGAGGCATTTCTCAAAAGAAAGGATTTAGCCGGGGAGGAGATCATCCGGGGGGTTTGCGAAACCGCCCTGTCCGCAGGCTGCTGCGGCATAAACCTGCGCCATAACTTCTACACCCCGGAACTGCAGGAGTACGCGGACAGGCGTTTTCTGCCCCTGTCGGTCTGGACGGTGGGCCCGGAGGACGGTTACGACCGGTTCATCCGGGGCGGGGTCCACTCCATCACCACCCTCCACGTGGAGGAACTGGTCGCCCTGAGAAGGGGGATGGCTTAACTCCCCGCGCCCTCTTCCCCCCCTATGGATTTTATCTTCCGTTGAGGTTAGAATAGGGGCGGGAATAGACGGTAAATCGTGGTTTTTTTCAATTCGGTGGACATCATCATCTTCTCTCTTCTGATCCTGGCGGTCATCATCGCCCACTCCCTCCACAGAAAGGAGAGCCTGAGCCTGTCCGGCCGGTACAGAATCCTCCTGGCAGCCAGTATTTTCGTCATTCTCCTCTGCGACCTGGTGCCCCGGTTCGGATTTCCTCCCCGGTGGTCCGGAACCTACGGGGTAAGATACTTTTTCATTTTTACCTATCTCCTCCTGCAGCCCCTACCCGTGAGCCTGGGACTTATGTATCTCTTCTCCCTTTTCCGGGAGAGGCGCTTCACCCCGGGGCAGCACCTCCTCTTCCTTATCCCCCTTTTCGCCGGGGCCGTGGCCATGGGCTATTCCCTCTTCACCGGTTTCATTTTCTCCCTCGACGGGGATAACGTCTATCACAGGGGACCGGGCATGATCGTTTTCGCCGTAATCAACTACTCCTACATCATCCCTTCGGCGGGGCTCCTGATCCACTACCGGGACATCATCAAGCGGCGCACCCTCCTGACGGTTCTGCTTTACACCCTGATCCCCTGTCTCGGATCCTTTCTCCAGCTCCGCTTCTACGGGATAATCACGGCCTGGCCCTCCTTTACCCTGGCCCTGCTCATCGTCTATCTCTTCCTGGAAAGCCGCCGGAGCGACCGGGACTATCTCACCGGTCTTCTGAACCGGCAGAGCTTCGACGCCCGGATCCACTGCCGGATGGAGCAGTACGCCAAAAGGGGACCCTTTGCCCTGATCGTGGTGGATCTGGACAAGTTCAAGAGCATCAATGATCAGTTCGGCCATGACAGGGGGGACGAGGTCCTCCAGGCGGCGGGGCGCATCCTCTCCCAGTCCCTTTCCGCCGCGGATACGGTCGCCCGCTACGGGGGGGACGAGTTCGTCATCATTCTGGAAACGGAAAGCGAAAGTATCGTCGAAAGGGTTCTCCAGCGTATCGACCATAACGTGGACGCCTGGAATGATTCGGGGGAAAATCCCTTCGCCCTCTCCCTGAGCGCCGGTTACGGGATCTATGACCCGGAAGTGCACCGGGGGTTCCAGGACCTGTTCCAGCAGGCCGACGGGGCTATGTTCGAGAGTAAGAAGGGCAATTCGAAAAATCCGTCCCGGGTGTGACAGATCTCCTCGCCCCGGCTTAAGGGGCCGTCAGCTCCCCCGCCAGGGATATCCCGTGCAGCCCGACCACCTTCGCCCTCACGAACCGGCCGATCAGATCCTCCCGGGTTGAGCGGAACTGGATATTGATCATCCCCTCGGTGCGCCCCGAATACTGATCCCCCTTGCGGGAACGGCCGTTGACCAGCACGGTCACTTCCTTTCCCACCAGGGTCTCGTTCCAGGCCACGGCCGTGTTCTGCATGATCTCCGACAGGCGGTGGAAGCGGTCCTTCTTCACCTCCTGGGGGATGTCGTCCTCCCAGTCGGTGCTCTTCGCCCCGGGGCGGGGGGAGTACATGGCTATGAAGGCCATGTTGAAGCGGAACTCCTCCATCATGCGGGCGGTGTTCTCGAACTGCTCCTCCGTCTCCCCGGGAAAACCCACGATGATGTCCGTGAACAGGGTGGCTTCGGGCATGGCGGTCCGGATCTTTTCCAGAATGCCCCGGTAATGGTCCACTTTGTAGCGGCGGTTCATGCGCCGGAGTATCTCGTCGTCCCCGGACTGGATGGGCAGATGCACCTGCTTGGCCGTGGACCAGTGCCGGGCCATGACCTGGATCAGCCCGTCGGACATATCCTTGGGGTGGGGGGCGGTGAAGTAGATCCAGGGGGGCTCCTCCCGGGCGTCGGCCTCCGTGGCCAGCCGGTCCATCAGCTCGGGGAAGCCGATCTCGAGGCCCTTCTTTTCCGAACCGTAGGAGTTCACGTTCTGCCCCAGCAGGGTGATCGATTTGTAGCCCCTGTCCAGGAGGGCGCCGAACTCCCTCTCTATGTCCGCCGAGGGGCGCGACTCCTCCCTCCCCCGGGTATAGGGGACGGCGCAGTAGGTGCAGAAGTTGTTGCATCCGTTCTGGATGGGGAGGGACGCCTCGAAGGGGGAGACGTAGGCCGGATCCACCTCCCAGAGCTCCCGGGTGTTCAGGGTCAGGGGGGTCACCTCGCCGTGGCCGCTTATCAGTTCGGGCAGGGTCCCCGCGTCCTTGATGTCGAAGACGATGTCGAAGTCCTTTATAAAGCGCTTCCGGTCCTTAGGGAGGATGCAGCCGGTCAGAAAGGTCATCAGGGGCTTTTCCCCCTTCCACTGCTTCCAGAGGTGGATGCGGGTGTGGACCTTGTCTATGGCCTTCTGGCGGACGGAACAGGCCACCATTCCCAGAAGGTCCGCCTCCTCCTCCCGTTCGGTTTCGGTCATTCCCATATGGTTCAGGACCGATTTGAGCCTCTCCCCGTCGGAAAGATTCATCTGGCATCCCAGCACGACAATATGATATTTCATAACGGGGCAAGGATACCCCTTCGGGCCGGCAGAGTCAACTTGCTAAATTCGGGATATTGCGGTACTCTATAGGCGGGAGGGATTAATCATAACTATGTCCGTGAAAGCTGTAGCCTTCGATATTGACGGAACCCTGTATCCGAACAGATCCATGTACTTCCACTCCCTTCCCTTCTACCTTTCCCACTTCCGCAAGGTCAGCGCCTTCAGCCGCATGCGCCGGGAGATCCGCGACATCACTCCCGTGGAGGATTTCGAGACTCTCCAGGCGGATCTCCTCTCCCGGGACATGGGCATTTCCCGTGAAGAGGCGGGGCGGATGATCCGGGAGGTTTTCTACGGCAAATGGGAGAACATCTTCCGCCGGGTGAAACCCTTTCCCGGGGTCCGGGACGTCCTCCTCTCCTTTCGGGAGAAGGGGCTCAGGACGGCGGCCCTCTCCGATTTCCCCGTGGGGAACAAACTGGAATATTTCGGCCTGGCCGACTGCTGGGATCTGGTCATGTCCTCCAACGAATCGGGTTACCTCAAACCGGGCAGAGAGCCCTTTCTGGAGCTCGCCCGCCGTCTGGAGCTGGAACCGGCGGAGATTCTTTACGTAGGTAATAATTTTGAATATGACGTCATGGGAAGCCGCGGGGCGGGCATGAAGGCCGCCTGGATCGCTCCTTCCTGGAAGAGAGCGCGGCGGGAGGCGGATTTTCAGTTCTCCCGCTATTCCCGGCTGGCGGAATACGTGGAGGGGCTCCTTTCCCCGTAGGGAGGGTCCCGAAAAATCCGGTCTCCCCCCAGGGGGGGATCCAAGGGGTGGTATATGATTTTCACCATAGGCGATCTGATCGTTCTGGGAGTCGTCATCATGACTCTCTTCGCCTACAGGCGCCTGGACAGGAACAGCAAGACTCTCGAGAAGGTCCGCCGCTACGCGGAGAAAGCCAGCGGGGAGCTGGACAAGCTGGTGGAGGAGAAGCGGAACCGGCTCAAGGATCTGGTGGACGACGTGGACGTGCAGGAGAGGACAGGCCGGGAGGTCCTCAAGAGAATCATCTCCAACAACGAGGAGCTTATCGCCCACGAGGAGAAGGTCAAGGAGAAGCTGGTCGCCGTGGAGAATCTCCAGGGCCGGATGGATCAGCTGAACGACATGACCCTCCTGGTGGACCAGAACATGAAGAAGGTGGCCGACGAATCGGCCTACGTGGATTCGGTGGGGTCCCGTCTCAAGGAGTCCCGCACCGCCGTGGAGGAGATCGGCCGCCGGCTGGACAGTATCCACGATGACTTCGACCGGGTGAACCGGGAGAAGCTGGAGGACATCAAATCCTCCGTCATGGAGGACTATCAGGCCCGGCTCAACCTCATTTCCGATCAGCTTCAGGAGACATCCCAGGGCATCGACGGCTTCCGTACGGAACTGAAGGAGACCCTGGGGACCCACGACCGGGAGAAGGAAGAGAAGATCCGGGAGTTCGCCGGGGAGATCGCCCGCATGGAAGAGGAGTACCGGGCCAAGCTGGCAAAGGCCGCCGACCGGGCCTCCCTTCTGGAGGAGGAGGTGTTCGCCGCCCTGCAGGAGGATATCGAACAGAAGTCGGACCGGCTTGAGAAGAACTGGTTCGACGGGATGAACGACCTCAAGGGCCAGGTGGCGGAACAGGTGGAGAACATCCGGAACGACCTGGAGCAGGGCCGGGAGATGATCGCCCGCTACAGCGGCGAGGTGGACCGTCTGTCCGGCGACTTCGAAGGCCGCCTGGGGGAACAGAGGGCGGATGTGAAGGGGGCCATGGCGGAGATGGACCGGATCCTGGCCGATTACGCCGAGAAGACCGAGACGGACCGGAAGAGCATAGAGGAGAAGCGGGAGAGCTTCAACCGTGAGCAGGAAGCTTATCAGGACCGCATGGACAGGGGCCTGGAGGACATAAGGGGGGATCTGGATGCCCGCCTGGCCGAAATGCGCGCCCTGGTGGACGAGAAGGCCCGCGGGGCGGAGCTGGAATCCATGAAGGCGGTGGAGCAGCGCTATTCCGAGTATGACGAGGTCATACGCCAGCGCTACGAGCGGCTGGAGGGATTCAGCCGGGACATGGATGAGCTGGAAGCCTCCCTGCGGGAGACCCTGGAGGCTCAGGAGAGCCGCATCCGGGAGCAGATGGAACAGTTCGCCTCGGAGATGGAATCCTCCCAGACCCGGGAGAAGGAGAAGAGCGAAGGCCGCCTGACCGAGATCCACGTCATGATCGGGGAGATAGAGAAGGAGCTGAATCAGCTTAAGCATCAGGCCTACGACAGGGTTTCCGAGAAGCTTCAGCTCTTCGAGGACGATTTCTTTGCGGATCTCAAGAAGCGTGAAGGGGCCATGCAGGAGAGCTTTTCCGAGTGGCGCAAGAACGTGGAGCTCCAGCTGGAGGATATCAGCGCCAACGCCCTGCGGGACCGGGAAGAGGTGGAGCGGAACGGCATGGCCCAGATAAACCGGAAGATGTCCGAGCTCCAGACCCGGGTGGTGGACCAGTTCGACAAGTTCCAGGAGCAGGTCCGGAATTTCCAGGCCAACGTGTCTGAGCAGATCGAGGCGGGGGAGAAGACGATCCTCGACTACCGGCAGATCGTCCGGGACGGATGGGAGAAGAACCGCGCCGAGGCCTTGGCCTACCTGTCCGGGGAGTCGGAATCCCTTACCCAGCGACTGGACGGCCGTCTGGCGGAGCTGAAGAAGAGTCTGGACCTGCAGCTGGAGCAGATGGCCCTGGAGGCGGAATCGGGGCGGACGGACCTCACATCCCTGGTGGAGAAGGCCCGCTCCGACGCCGATCTGTGGCAGAACCGTCTGGCGCAGCAGCTTAGGGAGAACGAGATACGCCTGCAGAACGAGCTGGACGAGTTCAATAATTCCGTGGCCGATACTGTGGCGGACCTGAAGAACTCCTTCGCCGCCCAGAAGGACGAACTGGTCATCGCCTCCAACAAGGACCGGGTGGAAGTCCGCCGGGACATCTCCGACCTCTTCGAGCGCATCGCCGCCCTGAACAGCGACCTGAACGTCAAGTCCGAACAGACCCTGGATCTCTTCAATGAGAAGTCTGAGCAGTACCTCATCGATTACCAGCAGCGGTTCCGGGAGGCCCTGAACGATTCGGACGAGAAGATCAAGATCATGCGCAGCGCCCTTGCCGATACGAAGGAGAAGATGGACGGCTACCAGCACTCCCTCCACAACCGGATAGAGGAGAGCTACCGGGACCTTCTGGCCAACGTGGAGCGCATCGAGGAGAAGCAGCAGGAGTTCATCGCCCAGACCCGCATCTTCGAACAGGCCGACGCCCTGAGGAACTCCCTGGAAGGGGATATCGCCCAGCTGCAGAACCAGATCCGGTCGGTGGAGAAGTCCCGGGAGGAGCTGGGGACGGTGCGGGAGGAGTGCAGCCGGGTTCTGAAGATCTACGATACGGTCTCCGACAAGACCGACGCCTTCCTGGCGGAGCAGCAGAAGATCGACCTGCTCGACGGCAAGGTGGCCCGGATCATCAATCTGTCCGACGCCATAGACATGAAACTGGACCACGTGAGCGAGACCGACGAGACCATGCAGGGCTATATGGTCAAGCTCCACCAGCTGGAGGACCTGCACCGGGAGATCGCCCGGCGCTACAGGGACCTGGAAAAGAAGAGCTCCGTGGTGGACGCCACCACCCAGAGCGTGGACCGGAATTTCGAGATGCTCGGCCGCATAGAGGAGGGCCTCTCCGGCATCAATGACGATCTGGCTCCCCTCAAGAGCTCCCTTCTGGATGTGAAGCGGAACAGCGAAGTTCTCCTTGAGAATAAGGAACAGGTCGATTATATTGTAAATAACGTGGCGAATCTGGACGCGGTCATAAGCGACTTCGACGGGCGCATGAAGAAGATGGAAAAGGCCCGGGAGTGGCTGGCGGGAACGGAAACCCGTCTGGAGAACATCAGCCGGGAGGCCCAGGAGAAGGTCAAGCTCCTGGGGAATCTGGCGAGCCGGGACGGCAGGAAGGGCACGGCCCGGGCCGCCGGATCCCCGGATATGAACACCCGGGAGATGGTGATCCAGCTGGCCCGCCAGGGCTGGAGCAGCGAAGAGATCTCCCGCTACGTCAAGCTGAGCCGGGGAGAGGTGGAACTGATTCTGGAACTCTCCCCCCCGGGCAGCGAGGAGTGATGGTTGAGGCAGGATTATTGGTTATTCCAGGGCTATCTCCTGGGAATGGGGTCCCTCTCTGAAAGGGAGGAGTGCTCCCACGGGGCGGTGGAACTGGCCGTTTCCTTCAACGCGCCCATGGAGGTCACCGTGGAGGGAAAATCCTCTTCCTGCTCTCTCCTGGCCCTGCCCTCCCAGATGCCCCACACCATTGACGGGGGAGAGGGGTGGCAGTTTTTCGGCTATCTCCATCCCGAATCCCGCCTGGCCGGACTGATTCAGGGAAAGATCCGGGCCTCCCGCCGGCCCTGCCTCCAGGGGACGGCGGATTTCTCCTCCCGGGAACCGATCATCCCCAGCCTCGATCTGGAGCCTTCCCCCTACCGAATCCGGGAATTATGGGAATTTCTGCTCTCCCACCTTCTGGGCATCCGCTCCTACTCCCTGGGATGGAGCCGGGAACTGAAGGAGATCCTTCTGGCCGTGGAATCCTTCCCCGTGGCCGAACTGGGGCTCCGGCCCCTGGCGGAGAAGCTGAAGATGTCCCCGGCCCGGGCGGTGGAGCGTTTTTTCGAACTCTCCGGAATCCCCCTGACCTACTTTCTGTTTAACGTAAAGCTAGTCCATGCGGCGGAAAAGATAAAGCGGGGGATGGCCCTGGACGCGGCC
>QKAI01000082.1 GCA_003246505.1 Spirochaetaceae bacterium
CCCCCGCAAGGGGCGGGCGGCCGCCCTGAAGGATCTGGAAGCCCTTGGTGTGAAACGGATCTGCCCCCACCACGGCTGCCTTATCGACCGGGATCTGGATCGCTATTTCACCGTCTCCGAAGGGGAATCCGCTCCCGATCTGAACGAAGAACAGGAAACGCAGGAAAGGGAGATTCAGGAGGCGGAAAAACTTATTCTCGGCCGGGACAAAACCCTGGTCGATCCCCTGACCGGCCTTTACAACAGCCTGTTCCTGGAGAAGTTCATGCCCGAGTTCCTGAGTAACCACGAATCGGGGGCTATCGTCCATATCCGCCTTGACGATATGATCGATTTCAACCGGGAGTACGGCCGGGAGGAGGGGGACATGGCCCTGCTGGCTTTCAGCGCCCTCCTGCAGGAGAACAAGCCGGAGAATGTTCTTCTCCTTAAGGAGCAGAGCATCCTCTTCTGCCTGATCTTCCCGGACTATCCCGAGGCGGAGTACCTGACCGCCGTGGACGATCTCAGGGCAACCGTCAGGGGCTCCGGTTCCTTTATCAAGGATATGACGTGCAGCGCCGCCGTGGTAGGGCTTCACGAACTGAAGGGGGAAACCCGGAGCAAGGGGGACCTTCTGGCCCGGATGATGCGGAACCGCCTGTTCGCCCTTGATTCCCTGCCCCCCGATTCGGTGATTGACGCCAGCGAGGGGAGGGTGTTCGGATCGGGGGAAAGCGGGATCCTTCTCATCGAGCCGGACCCCCTCTATTCCCGGCTGCTCTCAGAGTATCTGGACTCCCAGGGCTACCCCGTCCACGTCTGCCCCGCCGGGGGCGACGCGGTGCGGGAGATCGATCTGCTGCGGCCGCGGCTCATTATCTCCGAGGTGCACGTTCCCCAGCTGGACGGTTTCCGCATAAGGGAGAAGCAGCGGCAGATAAACGACATTAGGGATATCCCCTTTCTGTTCATCTCCCATCAGAAGACGGAAAATATCATTCATAGGGCTAACCGACTGGGTGTTTCCCTGATCCTCAAGAAACCGGTGATACTGGACGAGCTGACCGGACTGATCCAGTCCCTGGCCGGGAAAGGGACCGGCAATGGATAGGGGCTGGTTCATAATCGTCGCATTGCTCATCACCCTTTCCTCCCTGATCTTCTGGGTCCTGCTGACGACTGTCATCCTGCGGAGGCAGTCTCAGATGAAGCGGAGGAGATCGGAATCCCTGGGAAATCTGGTGCGGGAATCGGTCATCGCCGGGAAATTTCTGGGAACGGACCGCCTGGGAGGGGAGGACCTCCTGGCCTATCTGATGGAATGGCATGACCATTCCCAGACCGTGGAAATCCCCGAGCCGATCCGCAGGGAGATCCGGGAATTCATCGGTTCGGGCTGGATCATGGAGCGGATCGTCTCCCGCCTGAACAGCCGCTCCCTGGGCAGGAGGGTGGAAGGGCTGAACCTGTGCGAACTCCTTGACGGCGAGACCCAGGTCTCCCTGCTCAGCGAGGCCCTGGCCCGGGAGAAGAAACTCTTCCTCCGTTTCAAAATCGTCTATCTCCTCTGCCTGACCGGTCTGCCCGGGGCGGTGGATCCCATTGTCCGGAGCATGGGCGAATCGGTGGAACTCTACAGGCGCAAAGTCCTGAGCATGCTCAGGGATTTCCTGAGTCTCCTCGACGAATGGGCCTCCCCGGACTGGAGCCGTCTGTCCCCCGAGGGGCGGAGGGTCCTGATACTGGCAAGCCGCACGGGTATGAAGGAGTGGTACCACCCCTTCCTTACGGCCATGAGCCAGTCCGAAGATGAGACCCTGTCGGGGGAAGCGGCCGAAGTCCTTCTGGACGTTTACAGCAGCGGGGACATTTACAGGCAGATGATGGACTCCCAGTACCATTCCCGCAGGGTCAGGCAGAGTACGGTCTACCGGCTTTTCAAGAGCAAAGATCTTCCGGACAGGGGGGAAAGCGCCCGTTTCCTCCAGTCGGAAGAGCTGTACCCCTCGGTGGTGCAGGCCCTATCCGAGGTGATAAGGGAGAAGCCCCGGCTCATCCCCGAAATATTCGAGCGGTACCGGGATGCCGGAACGGAACGGGAAAAAACCGGTTACGCCCGGGTTCTCGCCACCCGGATCCGCTATTTCATCATGCGTCTGAAAACCGATGATAGCGCCGAAATCCGGGATCTCCTCCACGACGTCATAACCCTGAAACTGAGTTCCCCGATCATCAATTTTCTTAATCTCAATAAGAACATGGCCGTAGAGAACCTCCTGCTTGATACGATCCGGCCCCATCTGGGGAACAACGAATATTTTCTGAGGCAGTGCCAGCTCTACCTGGACAGGACGCTTCAGGAAAAACTGGGGCTCCCCGAGGCCCCCGCCTACCTGAACAGGAAGAAGATCCAGCTCACCACCGGGGACCGGAGGTATATGTTCCTGATAGCCCTGGCCACCGTTTCGGTCCCCTTCATCATTTTCTTCGCCCTCCACGGGGCGCATCTCCCCGTCATGTCCGGCCAGGAGAAACTGGTCACCTTCCTGTTCATGTACCACCGCCTCTTCGCTTTCTATACCATATCGATCAATCTTGTTTATCTTTTTTTCATGTTCCAGTCCTGGCGGGGCATCACGGAGAAGCAGCAGAGCTGGGAATCGGCGGGGAAGAAATTCCTCTATGCCAACGGGCTGCTCCCCTCCGTCTCCATACTGGCCCCCGCCTACAACGAGTCCCAGACCATCGTGCAGAGCGTCTACTCCCTCCTTTCCCTGGATTATCCCGACTCGGAACTGATCATCATCAATGACGGTTCCGGGGACAATACGCTTCAGAACCTCATCGAACAGTTCCAGCTGAGGGTGATAGATTACACCGTCACCGGCGAACTGGTGACGTCCCCGGTAAGGGGGGTCTACAGAAACGACAGCATCCCCAATCTCCTTGTCATAGACAAGGAGAACGGGGGGAAGGCGGACGCCCTGAACACGGGGCTCAACGTCGCCCGGGGCGATTTCATCTGCTGCATCGACTCGGACAGCCTGCTGGAGCCGGAGGCCCTGACCCGGATGATGTTCCAGACCCTGACCAGGGAGGAAAGGACCGTCGCCATCGGCGGGAACATCATGCCCGTAAACGGGTG
>QKAI01000362.1 GCA_003246505.1 Spirochaetaceae bacterium
CAGGGGCTCCATGATGAATATCCCCAGGCCCTTCTCCGCGGCGTAGTCGATGCCGGAGATCCCCGCCTGGTAATTCTCGTCAAGTATATTGAACTGGACCTGGCAGAAGTCCCAGTCGTATCCGTCCACGATCACCTTGAAATCCTCCGGCTTCCCGTGGAAGGAGAATCCCATCTTCCGCACCGAACCCTCCCTCTTTATCTCATCCATGAAGGGGATGATGTCCAGGGCGAGCATTTTCTCCCAGGTGGGACCGTCCAGCATGTGGAGCAGATAGTAGTCGATCACCTCCACCTGGAGCTTCTCCCTCTGCTTGTCGAAGGTCTCCCGTATCCTCTCCTTTTTGCTTATGAGGAAGCAGGGCAGCTTGGTGGCGATGCTGACTTTCTCCCGGTAGCCGTTCTTCAGGACATACTCCCCCAGAAAAGATTCCGACAAGCCCCGGTGATAGGGCCAGGCCGTATCCAGGTAGTTGACACCCCTGTCAATGGCCCCCCTTATCTGGGCCAGGGCCCTCTCCCTGTCTATGGCTCCCATCATTCCCCCGGACTTGACGGGCAGGCGCATGCATCCGTAACCCAGTACGGAGATTTTTTCATCCGTGCCGGGCAGTGTTCTGTACTGCATAATCTTCTCCTCATATTGGCATGATAATAAGTAACGTCGTGTTCTTTATGATATTAAGTAACGTAGCGTAACTTGTCAAGGGGGGGGCTTTTCTGATACTATGGAGGGGGAGCAGAATGGTGAAATTCGAGAGGGCCCGCAGCAGGGAACATAAGGAAGAACGGCGGGAAGAGATCATGCAGGCCGCCCTGGAACTGCTGGAAACCCGGGATTACGAGAAAATAACCCTGGCGGCCATCGCGGAGAAGCTGAGCTTTACCCGGGCCAATCTCTACAAATACGTCTCTTCCAAGGACGAGATCTTCCTCTGGATCACCCTCAGGGAACTTTCCCTCTGGGTGGAGGATCTGAAGACCGCCTTCGAAAGGGAAAATCCCGCCACAAACCGGGAGATCGCCTCCCTCTGGGGCCTGGTCCTCATGGACCACATTAGGGTCATAAAGCTCTTCTCCCTCCTTTACAGCCTTATCGAAAGAAACGTCTCCGTGGAAAAACTGGCCGAATTCAAGGGGGAGCTCTTCTCCCTCCTGACCCCTCTTGCCGGCATGATGGACCGCCACATCCCGGGGCTCTCCGAAAGGGGGCGATGGGATTTTCTGAATATGCAGCTCCATTACGCCGCGGGGCTCTATCCCGCTTCTGACATCTCCGACCGGCAGAGGGAGGCCATGGCCCTGGCGGGCATCGATTTTGAGATTCCCGACTTCCGGACCGACATGACCCGCTTCCTCCTTCTCCTCCTGGAGGGGCTCAGGTGAACATTCCCAGGGGTCCCGCCTTCGCCCGGATAGAGGTGAAGAAGTCCAAATTCCTCGCCTACGCCCTGCCCCTGGCCTCCCTGGACGACATCAAGGGGCATGTGCAGAACGCCCGGGAGGAGCATCCCGATTCCCGCCATGTGGTCCACGCCGCCGTGGTGGGGCCCGACGGGGGGGAATTCAGCCTGAGCGACGACGGGGAGCCGAAGGGCACCTCGGGACGGCCCGCCCTTGAGGTGCTTAAGGGGAGGGAGATCACCAATGTGCTCATCCTGGTGGTTCGTTATTTCGGCGGCGTCAAGCTGGGAACGGGGGGATTGGTCAAAGCCTACGGGGATGCGGTGAAGGCGGTGCTGGAGGCGCTGGAGACGGAACCCCTGGTGGAGAAGAGCCTCTTCTCCCTGAATCTTTCCTACCACGACCACTCGCCGGTGCGGCTTCTGCTGGAGAAAGAGGGGGTGGAGATCCTTTCGGAGGATTTCTCCGAAGGGGTGCTTATGACCTGCCGCTGCCCCCGGGAACTCCTTGAGGGGCTCCTGCCCCGGATCAGGGATCTGACCCGGGGGGAGGGGATAGTGTCCGCGGATCCCTTCTAGAATTACCAGCTATCGTCCCGAATGCCTGGCGTCACAGTATTAGTAGAAACCGGAGTACATCCTGTAGACCAGGTTCTTGAACAGAACCTTGCCCGTGTATGGCCGATCCGCCAGATAGGGGAATCCGTACTGCAGGAAACGGCCCTGCTGGGCTATGGGAAAGTAATGGGCATAGGCCGTATCTCCGCATAGGAGATAACCGTTGGTCGGATTCGTATCGGTGCTTCTTGATACCATGGCGCGATATTCGTAATAGGTTGTTGAACCTCCCAGAGCGGTATAGGAGAGCTGGGTAGACGCGGCATGGACCGGCGTCGTGCCCCCGCTGAAGATGGTGCTTGTCATGGGGTAACTCCAGACGTTCGTGCTGGCGGTCCACTGGAGCATGTTCTTATCCTCCGAGGTCGTGAACATACCGTGGCCGGCGCCGATTTCCGTGGGATACTGGGTCTGGTAACTCAGAGAGCCAGAGTAATGCCAGCTGGGGTTGTTTTCCAGCACCTGCAGGAATTTGGCTCCCGAATAACCCATGGCGATGACGGCGCTTTTGTAATTGGTCGTGGTGGGGGATAGACCGGTGTTATAGCTGCGGTGAGCTATATTGCGGGCAATATTGGGGGTGCTGTAGGTCATGAAGGCCCGGGGGGTGATTATGACCGGATCCCCGTAGATAATATAGCGGTCGTCGGTGGTGGTCCAGTCATTGGTGATCAAATTCTGGGGCAGCATGGTCACCGTCCAGTCGTATTCGGTACCGCTGATGTAGGTGCTGTAGGTGGTGGCCAGTCTCTCGTTTTCGAAGAGGTTCTTAATCTGGCTGGCCGTGTCCGTATCGGCGGAATCGCTGCTGTTGTATACCACGGTTATGTCCGAACTGAAGGAGATCATGTAGTTGCTGTAACGGTTGCTCAAACCGGCGGCGCTGTTCTCCATGACGATGTAAACGTAATAGACGGTACCCTCGGAGAGGGAGCCGGACTGCAGGTTGCTCGTATAGAATACGGGAGAAGTGGAGGTGCTCTGGCCAACGGCGGCGGCGCCAACGGTGGGTGTCGACGTGGGGGATGTGTGAAAATAGGCCTTGTAATAGGCCGTTCCGTAATCCGAGCCGTAGGCATCATAGCTCAGATAGAAGTAACCGTTG
>QKAI01000525.1 GCA_003246505.1 Spirochaetaceae bacterium
GGAGAAGAGCGGCCGCCGGCAGGAGGCCTTCCTCTATTACCGGCGGGCCTACCTGGCCTGGAAGGGTCTGGGAAACGGAGCCCGCATGGACGAGCTCCGGCAGAAAATGGAGAATATCGGGGAGGGCTCTCTGGTTTATCCCTGATATGACATATTAATTCGCGGACGGAACGTAAAGGGCGTCCGCAAAAGGGGTATTATCAAATGCTGGGATTAGTTTTTATCGCGGCGGTAGCGGCTCTGGCCTTTGCCGCCATCAACTTCTCTGCCGTAAAGAAGCGGGATGCGGGAACGGAGGAGATGAAAGAGATCGCCTCGGCCATTCAGGAAGGGGCCAATGCTTTCATCAATCACGAGTACAGCGTTATCGTAAAGATCGGGGCCATTATCGTGGCTCTGCTCTGTATCGTCGTTTCCTGGCAGGCCGCCGTGGCTTTTGTCATCGGCTCCTGCATGAGCGCCACCGCCGGATGGATCGGTATGAAAATCGCCACCCTGTCCAATGTGCGCGTCTCCAATGAAGCCCGGAAAACAAGGGATATAGGGGCCACCCTCAAGGTTGCCTTCCAGGGCGGTTCCGTCATGGGTCTCTGCGTGGCCGGGTTCGCCCTTCTGGGGCTGGGCATCGTCTATCTCGTCTTCGGCAAGTTCCTGGGACAGGCCAGTCCGGAACACCTGACTTTCCATAAAAACTGGCTGGGGATCGGCGACATCCCCCTGACCATGACCATCTCCTCCTACGCCCTGGGATGCTCCATCATCGCCATGTTCAACCGCGTCGGGGGGGGCATCTATACCAAAGCCGCCGACATGGGGGCCGACCTGGTGGGCAAAACGGAAGCGGGCATCCCCGAGGATGACCCCCGGAATCCGGCCACCATCGCCGATAACGTGGGGGACAACGTGGGGGATGTGGCCGGTCTGGGAGCGGACCTTCTGGAAAGCTTCGTGGGGGCCATCGTCTCCAGCGTGGTTCTCGCGTCCTACATGTATTTCGCTTCCACCCATTCGGGGAAATTAATCCCCGAGGTGCTGGTGGGAAAGCTCATCTATTTTCCCCTGATCTTCGCCTCCCTGGGGCTGCTTTCCAGCATCATCGGAATCCTGAGCCTGGTCGTCAAGAAGGCTTCCTCCAATCCCCACCGGGAGCTGAACTTTTCCACCTGGGTCTCCGCCGCCCTGACCCTGATCGGCGCGGGTGTCTTTTCCTGGTTCTATTTCCAGGGGCAGGATTTCGCCCTCATCGGTTTTAATCTGGGCGCCCTGAGCCCCTGGGTCGCCGCGGTCATGGGCATCGTCAGCGGTATCGTCATCGGCCATCTGGCGGAGTACTACACCAGCTTCGATTTCAAACCGACCCAGACCATTGCTTCCGCCAGCCACGAGGGGGCCGCCCTGACCATTACCCAGGGCCTCGCCGTGGGCATGTTCAGCGTGTTCTACCCCGTACTGGTTCTGGCCGCAGCCATCATCGCCGCCAATGCGGTCGCCGGGCTGTATGGCGTCTCCATGGCCGCCATCGGCATGCTCAGCTTCGTGGCCACCACGGTCTCCGTGGACACCTACGGCCCCATCGCTGACAACGCCGGGGGTATCTCGGAAATGGCCAAGCTGGATCCGGAGGTCCGGGAGATAACGGACACCCTGGACTCGGTGGGCAACACCACCGCCGCCATCGGCAAGGGATTCGCCATCGGGTCCGCCGCCTTCGCCGCCCTCTCCCTCTTCGCCTCCTACCTGTACGCCCTGGGGGGGGAGAGCATAGACGCGGATTTTAACCTGGTGCTGAATATGATCAACACCATGACCCTGGCCGGGGCCATCGTGGGCGCCGCTCTTCCCTACCTGTTCTCGGGCATTCTCATCGAGGCGGTGGCCAAGGCCGCCCGAAAGATGGTGGACGAGGTGCGCCGGCAGTTCAAGGAGAGGCCGGGCATCCTCACCGGCGAGGACAAGCCGAACTACACCGAATGCATCGAGATCTCCTCCAAGGGGGCCATTCAGGAAATGAGGCTTCCCGCCCTGATATCCGTGGTGGTCCCCCTCCTTTCCGGCTTTATTTTCGGCGCCCAGTTCGTGGGGGGGCTGCTCATCGGCACGACTCTCTCCTCCATCATGCTGGCCCTTTTCACGGCCAACTCGGGGGGAGCCTGGGACAATGGGAAAAAGTATATCGAACAGGGGCATTTCGGAGGAAAAGGCTCGGAAGCCCATAAGGCGGGCGTCATAGGCGATACGGTGGGTGATCCCCTCAAGGATACGGTGGGACCCTCCCTGGATATCCTGATCAAGATCATGTCGGTTATATCCGTTATTTCCGTATCGATTTTCAGCAAGTACAATCTTTTCGACCTGATTTTCTAAGGAGGAGAATATGGCCACTCATTATTATTTCACCATCTTTCCCATGGAAGCCATGATCGCTTCCGAGCTGGAACCGGAGAAGTTCGGCTCCTACATGGCGACGGGACAGAAGAAGAAGGGTTCAGCGGAGCAGATCATCTTCGCCGAGGTCACGAAGGAATTCGGGGATTATTTCGACTGGGAGTATGCCCGGAAAAAGTGCGTCTCCCATCATGACGGGAGAAAGAAAAACTCCGTCTACCTCGCCGTCTACCGGGTCCTGGAGAACATTCCCGTCGATGCCCTGGGCGCCCTATACCTGACCACCCCGGACGGACGGTCCCTCAGGCTGGAGAAGGGGGAGTACGCCCATCCCGCCTCCTGGAAGGGTTTCGCCCTCTATAAGGAGCTCTGTCCCGTCAATCCCCTGGTCGTCTCCATCAACAATCCGGAGAAGTTCGCCGAGTACATGACATCGCCCCAGAGCAAGGTCACCGTACCGGCCCTGGTCTTCGCCGACCTGAAAGTGGTGGATCCGAAGGAGTTGGAGAACAGCGGCAACCTGGGTGACGTCTACGATAAGAATCTGGGACATCTGAAGGAGTGCATCGAATCCCTCAAGGACGGTAAGGGTAAGATCACCAAGATCGTGGACCGGTCCTTTGCGGGAAAATTCTCCTATCAGGTCATAGAGACGGGTCTCTATATCGCCGCAGCGGGGGGAATCGTCCTCTATGCCATGCCCTCCCGGGAGGAGCTGAAAAAGATCGATTA
>QKAI01000421.1 GCA_003246505.1 Spirochaetaceae bacterium
GTGATAATCATGATTATTTCTGGATGATATCATTAAACAGCCTGTTTGTTATGTTGTCCAATATAATTATCCTTGCCCGCTATAAAATAAACTGATATCATGGGGGCTGAACAGGGGGAGGCGAAAGGATATGCTCCATAAATATCTTGAACATTTTAAAGCAGTAGCTGAGACAACATCCATGCTCCAGGCATCGGAAATTCTCCATATTTCCCAGCCGTCCCTTTCAAGAAGCATAAAAATTCTGGAAGATATGATCGACACTCAGCTGTTTGAACGTAGAAACAGGGGAGTGGAACTGACCGATTACGGCAGGATTCTCTATTCCCAGGTCTGCCTGATGGGTATAGAATTCAAGAATGCCCTGGAGGAGATCGAGCATCAGAAGAATCGAAGAGTTAGAAAACTGACGGTAGGGTCCGGACTGGCATGGCAGTACGGTATATTCCCCAAAATCATCCAGAAGTTCACAGATGCGAATCCCGATGTCCAGATTACTGTCATAACCGGCTTCTCTGAGATGATCTATGATGAGCTTCTGAAAGGGAAGTATGATGTTATTTTCTGTGATATTTCCAAGCTCAAACCAATGGCGGGGATCGGGTTTGAACATCTGTTGAATGTTTTCTTTTCTTTCTATGCCCATTGGAACCACCCCATATTCAAGATTGAGAATATCAGGGAGCATGATCTGGAGAAATTTGATTTCGCCGTTTTCTCCCATAGCAATCAGATGGGCATTCAGGATATTGAAGATGATAATATGCTGACAAAACGGGCAAGGATGCGGATCAAATACATTAGCGGCTCCATGATAAACCTCATGGAAGTCGTCAGTGCCACCCTGTACCTGACAGCTTTGCCGCAGCCTATAGGCTTCATCGCTGAGCAGTTCGGCCTGAAAGAGATACATCCCAGTTTAAGAAGAGCCTCCTTTCCCAGCGGTATGGTCTATCACGATTCATCCCTCGGGAAGCCCCATGTAAGAGCATTCATAGAATCGGTAAGGGAAGGGGTCAAAGATTTCCCTTGACCTGGAGCCCACTCCACGGCTTATCATAACCCATGGACACACGACCCGGATCCTCTCTGCCCTATGCCCTTCAGAGCCTGCTCCTCTGGTCCTTCGCCCCTATCCTGTGGAGCTTTATGGCCCTCTATCTCCAGCAGAAGGGACTTAACCCGAGCCGCATCGGCATCGTCATGGCCATGAATCCCCTGACGGCGGTCTTCTTCCAGCCCCTGTTCGGGCCCATGGCGGACCGGGCTATATCCAAGAATCGATTCTTCATGGTTTTTGCCGCCCTTTCCGTGCTCATGCTTTTCCTCTTTCCCCTGGGGGATTCCTTTCCCTGGCTCGTCCTGGCGGCGGTCCTCCTCTCCATAGCCCAGACTCCCCTGATCCCCGTTTCCGAGAGCATCGCCCTGGAGTCCCTGGAGCACATCGACCGCAGCTATGGTCCGGTGCGCATGACGGGAACCCTCGGCTTCTCCCTGTTTTCCCTTCTGGTCGGGTATTTCATGGCAAGAAGGGGGGAAAACCTCTTTTATATCGCCGCCCTTATCGGGGGAGCCAATATACTCCTCACCGGCCTTCTGCCCACGGTGAAGGGGCATCAGGAGAGGGAGAACAGGGTTTCCGCCGGAGAGATCTTCCGGGATCGAAAGCTGACCCTGTTCATCCTGCTCTCCGCGGCGGCCCAGCTGGCTGTCAGCCTCTACATGACCTATCTGCCCCTGTACTATTTCTCCATCGGGGGCGTCGGTTCCCGGCTCGGGACCATATACTTCCTCATGGGAACCGGAGAGATTCTGGTACTCCTCTTCGCCGACAGAATCATCGCCCGCCTGGGAATTCAAAGAGCCCTGGGACTCTCCGTGGCGGTCATGGGACTCCGCTTCCTGGTCCTGACGGTGATAGATTCCCCCTTCTGGATGGTGCCCCTCTCCCTGCTGAACGGGTTCACCTTCATCATATTCGGCTTCGGCCTGGCCGTCTTCATGAACAGGTCGGTGCGAAGGGGACTGAAGACTACGGGCCAGTCCGTCCTCGCCCTGGCCAGCGCCGCGGGACGGGTCATCGGAGCTCTGGCGGGGGGATTCCTCATCTCCGCCCTGGGGATCAAACCGGCCATGGCGGGGGTGGGGGTATTCTGCTTTGCCGTACTGGGGGCCTATGCTCTGGTTTTGCGCCGGATTTCTAACGGAAGCCCGCTTCCTCGGCCAGATCTTCACGGGTGATCTCCCTGTCCCTGTAATAGTATTTCCTATCCCTGTCGTTGATCTCCCGCAGGACCCGGCAGGGATTCCCCACGGCGATGGAGTTGGCCGGGATATCCGAGGTGACCACGCTCCCCGCTCCGATGACGCTGTTATCCCCGATGGTGACTCCTGGCAGGATGGTGGCCGACGCGCCGATCCAGCAGTTCTTTCCGATAATGACCGGGTCGGCGTACATATACATCCGGTAATCCGGATTCAGGGGATGGCCCACCGTGGCCACGGTCACCCCCGGGCCGAACATGGTCCTGTCCCCGATGACGATTTTCCCGTCGTCCACGAAGTTGCAGTTGAAATTCAGGTAGCACTCCCGCCCCAGCTCGATGTTGCTTCCGTAGCAGAAATAGATAGGGGGCTCGATCCAGGATCCCGTATCCCTTCCGAAGATCTCCTTCATCAGCCCCATCCTCTCCTCCAGTTCGTCCGGACCGGTCAGGTTGAAGGCTTTCATCTTTCTCTTCGCCTCGGCCCGGTCTTCGGGCAGGCCCTCGCAGTAATCGGTGAAAAGTTTTCCCTGTGCGATTCTGTCTCTCATGCTCATGATATTACCTCCTGATCCCGGTCATGCCGGGGCGAATTCCCTTGTTATGTTTTTCAGCCATTTATACCGACGGTAGCGGAGCAGGGCGGGGAGCAGCTTGATGAACTCATCCAGACTGATGACGGCGAAAATCCAGACCGGAGAGAAATGCCAGAGGAACGCCGCCGCGGAACTCAGGGGAAGTATGATTCCCCACATGACGATCGTATCGCACCAGAAACCGAACCGGGAGTCCCCTCCCGCGGGAAAAATCCCCCCGATGATGGTGGAATTCAGGGCTTTTCCGATGCAGTAGA
>QKAI01000180.1 GCA_003246505.1 Spirochaetaceae bacterium
TACATGAAGATCCGACAGGCTTATAAGGTAAAGGACTCCTTTCTGACCCGCCGGAAGGTGGTCTCCCTGTTCGCCAAGGTCAAAAAAACCTCCCCCGGGGCGGATAATTATCTCTCCGGGGTCAAGACGACCGGCGTTTTCATCGCCATAGGCAGCTCCACCGGGGGCACGGTGGCCCTGGAGTACATCCTCTCCCAGCTCCCCCCCTATCTGCCCCCCATACTCATTGTGCAGCATATGCCCCTGAACTATACGGCCCCCTTCGCGGAGAGGCTCAACACCCTGAGCCAGCTGACGGTGAAGGAGTCCGCCCAGGGGGAGGTCATCCAGGCCGGATACGCCTATATCGCCCGGGCGGGGGTCCATCTCAAGTTCGCCCGCCGGGGTACCTCGGGAACTCTGGTCCACGAGGACGGGGAGAAGGTTTCCTACCAGAAGCCGTCGGTGGATGTTCTCTTTCAGAGCATGGCCGAGAGGGCGGGAAAGAACGTTCTGGCCATCATGCTGACCGGAATGGGCAGCGACGGGGCCCATGGGATGCTGAGCCTGAAGAGGGCGGGCGCCGAGACGATCGCCCAGGACGAGGCCACCTCCGTGGTGTGGGGCATGCCCCGGGCCGCCGTGAAGATCGGCGCCGCCGACCGGGTTATACCCCTGGACCGGATCCCCCAGGAGATCGTCGCCTTCGCCCGGAGCCACAGCGAGATCTGAGGGTCAGAAGAGGGGCTTGACCGTCTCGTAGAGCCGGACGAACCGTTCCGACAGGCTCCGGTAGAAATCCCTTCCCTCCGGATCGGGATAAACGGTTCTTGTGAGGGGGCGGGCGATGCTCAGGGAGTCCGTATCCTTCACCATCCCCGATCCCAGGGCCCCGATCACGGCGGCCCCCAGGGAGGTGGCTTCTTCCAGTTTCTCCGGAATGTTCAGGGGGCGGTCGAACACATCCGCCAGTATCTGCGCCTGTATGGCCGATTTGGCTCCCCCGCCGATGAGGGTCACCTCGGGAAAATCGGCCGCCTCGGTGAAGCAGTCGAAGATAAGGCCCATGTTCAGGGAGATCCCCTCCATGACCGCCCGGTACAGGTCCGCCCGGCCGCTCTCCATGGTCATCCCGAAGAAGACGCCCTTGGCGTCGTAATTCCAGAGGGGACTCCTCTCCCCCAGGATGTAGGGCAGAAACAGTATGCCCCGGGCCCCCCGTTCGGCGGAGGCGATCAGTTCGTCGATCCGGGAAAAGGGCATGGGACTGTCCTCCCCGTCGGCCATCTCCCTCTTCATCCAGGCCAGAACGCCCCCCCCGGACATGGTGGCCCCGCAGGGGGAGTAGAGCCCCTTGTAGATGTGGGGGAAGGTGAAGATCCGCTGTTCCCGGTCGAAGATGGGCTCCGAGGTGGCCGCGGAAACCCAGGCGGAGGACCCGATGTAATTGTAGGCCTCCCCGGGCCGCAGGCAGCCCGCTCCCACCGTGGCGGCCACCCCGTCCCCGGCTCCCATGACGACCACCGTCCCCTTTCCCAGGCCCGTGGCTTCCGACGCCTCACGGGTCAGACCGCCTACGGGGGTGACCGAGGGGACCGGTTCGGGAAGGACGGCCCGGTCGATCCGGGCGGCGTCCAGGATCTCATCGGACCATTCATAATTCACCAGATCAAAGAGATTCGTCCCCGCCGCGTCGGTGTAATCGGTGAGGATGCGCCCGGTCAGGCGGTAGACCAGGTAGTCCTTCGCGTTGAGCCAGTAGTGCTTCCCCCTGAGAATCTCCGGCCGGTGCTCCCGGAGCCACAGGTATTTTCCCAGGCCGTAGGTTTCGGAAAGGCGGTGTCCGGTTATCCGGTAGATCCGGTCCGGATCGATCTTTTCCGAGAGTTCCCTCAGCTGTTTCGTGCTTCTCTTGTCCGCCCATATCATGGACCGGGTGAGGGGAGTCCCCCCTTCGTCCACCAGGAGGCAGCCGTTCATCTGGGCGGAGAAGGAGAGGGCCCCGATCTCTTCGCTCCCCACCCTTTCCAGCATGGCCCGGGTACAGCGGCAGACCGCGTCCCACCAGTCCCGGGGGTCCTGCTCCACCAGGCCGTCCCCCAGATAGTGGGTTTTGTAGGAGGCGGTGACGCTGTGGATGAGCCGGCCCTGCCGGTCCATGAGGGAGGCCTTGTTGCCCGATGTGCCCAGGTCGTGGGCCAGGATATATTCTGCCATGGGGGGATCCTTTCTGCTTTTTTAGAAAAATATAACCGGTTTTGGCGGGTAGTTCCAGTAATATTCCCGCCTTGATGCTATCTTTTATGGCAGATTTTGGAGGAAAACATGGTGAAGAAAATTTTGCTTCTCTTTTTTGCTGTTCTGTCGGTCGGGGCCCTGAGCGCCCAGTCATCGGTCAAGGGGACCTCAGTCAACGGCCTTACCGGTCTTATGACCACCCCCACCGCGCGCATCGGATGGGAAAAATCCGATATCGGCCTGGACTTCGGCTACTCCTATCTGGGAAACGAGGGGGACACGACCCATATCCCCCGGCTGACCCTGAGCCTTTTCGAGAAATTCGAAGCCGCCGCCGCCGTCGCCCTGGGCGACACGGACGATATGGAATTCATGCTGGCCGGTAAATTCCAGTTCTACAACTCCGGCGGCTCTTCCATGGCGGCGGGGCTGGACTACTCCAGCTACGACTGGGATACGAATAACGACAACAACGATCCCCTTACCCTCCTCAGGCCCTTCCTGGTGGCCACCTACAGCGGGAATTTCTTTGACGCCCCCGCGGTGACCAGCATGACCATAGGGTGGAACCTGGACGAGGGGGACGGGTTCGAGTTCGAGACCTTCAACTACTCCATGGGATTCGAGATGGCCCTGTTTCCCAAGACCTTCAAGAATTTCGTCTACTGGATGAGCGATTTCTCCAACTACGGATTCTCCCGGGCCATGGGGGGCGCCACAGGGCTCAATGTCAACCGGGGCATCTTCAACACGGGCCTGCGGATCGATCCGGTCAAAAACAGCAAATACAAGTTCGTCATCGACGTGGTGGGCACGGACCTGCTGGACGCCAACCGGGGATTCATGCTCGACGCCACCTTCGGCCTCGCCCTCTGATCTCCCCGAATCCTTCCTCCCGA
>QKAI01000368.1 GCA_003246505.1 Spirochaetaceae bacterium
TATGCTTTTCCCGTTCATCTCATCCTCTCCGAAAGGCGGGAGGGCCAGACCCGTCTCCCCACCCTGAGGGAAAAACTGGAGGATGTTTACGGGAGGGATCTCCTCTACTCCCCCGGCTGCGATATCCTGGCGGGCAGGCCGGATAAGCCGGCGGTGTTTCCCGGTGATGTGGTGCAGGACGGAAGCCTTCAGTATGATTACATAAGTTACGATACCAGCCGTATCGCCGAGGCGGTCAAAACGGCCGAATCGGCGGATCTTGTCGTTCTGGCCGTGGGTGACTTAGCCGGCCTGTTTCTAAGCGGCACCGTGGGAGAGGGCTCCGATGCCAGCAGCCTGACCTTGCCCGGCGTTCAGCAGCAGCTTATAGATGCGGTTTTAGAAGTGGGTAAGCCAACGGTCATCCTGTATTTCACTGGCCGACCCTATGATATGGAAGATGCCCTGCGCAGGGGAAACGCCCTTCTCTATTGCGGACTGCCGGGACAGGAGGGGGCGGAGGCTGTTATCAACGCCCTTATGGGGAAAATCAATCCCGGGGGGAAGCTGCCCCTGTCCATACCCAGGAAAGCGGGGGCCATGCCCTACTACTACAACCACAGAAAAAAGTCGGCGGGCACGCCGATTCAAAAAGACTTCGGGGCCCTGCTCCCCTTCGGCCACGGACTTTCCTATACCAATTTCCTTTTCTCCCGTTTCCGCTGGGAGGAGGAGAAGTTCACCACCGCCGATGATCTGGTCTTCAGCCTGGATATTGAAAACGTCGGGGAGAGGGAAGGGGATGAGGTCGTTCAGATTTATGTCCGCGATCCCGTCGCCCGCTTCGTCCGCCCCGTTATGGAGCTTCTGGGATTTTACCGTGTCAGCCTGGAGAGGGGGATGAAAAAAACGCTGACATTACGCCTGCCTGCGGATCTGTTGAGCTATTCCCTCTCCCTGGAGAAAAGGATTGTGGAACCGGGTGATTATATCCTTATGATCGGCTCCAGTTCGCGGGAAATCTGGAAGAGGATCCCCCTCTCCCTTTCGGGGGAGGAGAGAATCCTGGGGAATGACTGGGCCATGGAAACGGTTGTCCGGGAGAGCTAGACCAGAGCGCCGTATACCACCGCTCTGATGCGGGGCTGGTGAAAGGCTTCCCGGTTGGGCATCATCTGCTGCATATAGACGACGGATAGTCTTTCCTCCGGATCGATGAGAACGAAGGTGCCCAGCATGCCGGACCAGCCGAATTCCCCTGGGGTGCTATTGATTCCCCCGGCTCCCCGGTCCATGGCGGTCCTGACGCCGAATCCGTATCCATAACCCTTCAAATAGTCCCAGTTGTAATCGTCGAACATGGCCGGTTTCAATAGATTGGTTCTCATCATGTCTATGGTACTGCGACCCAGGTATCGCCGCCCCTTCCAGGTCCCCGATTCGGCCATCATGGAGGCGAAGGTCTGATAATCCCCCAGGGTCGATAGGAGACCGGCACCGCCCATGGCGGGCCAGCAGTCGGAGGTAAACCAGTAGTCGTCCTCTTCGCAGAGTCGGTAATCTCCCCCGGGCCGATGGATATAATAGGCGGCCAGGCGGCTTTTCTTCTCCCGTGCCAGACGGAAGGAGGTATCCTCCATTCCGAGGGGAAGGAAAAACTCCCGGGCAAGGTAATCCTCAAAGGAAACGCCGGAAAGTTCCTCAATCAGAGCGCCCAGCACATCATGGCTTATCCCGTAGCGCCAGCGGGTCCCCGGCTCAAAGGCCAGGGGCATACGGGCGACTTCCCGGCTGTAATCGCGTAGGGAAATTTTCTCCCCCCTGCGGGCCTTCCCGGACAATCGGCGAACCAGGCGGGCCATCTCCCTTCCCGCCCCGGCATCATCGTCTCCGTAGCAGAGACCGCTCGTCATGGCAAAGAGGTCCTTAATGCGGATGGGAGACGGGGAGGGCCTCCTTTCTGTCAGTCCGTTGGCCCCCGCCTTAAGAACGGTCATCCGGCTGAATTCGGGTAGGTAATCGGAAAGGGGATCGTGCATCAGAAAACGCCCCTCCTCAAAGAGTTTTAGGGCCGCTGCGCAGGTAATGACCTTTGTCATGGAATAGATTCGGAAAAGGCTGCTTCCATCGAGGGGTGAATTTGACTCTAAATCAATTTTACCAAAACAGTTATCATAAACCAATTCACCTCTGTGATAAACGGAGCAGGAGCAGCCGGAAGGTCCGTCCACAAGAAAAGAATTCAATAGAAAATCAAGTCTTTTTTTCAGCATGGAAACTCCCTGAAAAACTTTTTTTCAGTATAGGTTATTATATAATAAAAATATACTAAAATTCTCCTGTTTTTTTTCATATTTTCACCCTCCGATTCCATTGACTTTTCTCGAATTTAATATATTATCAAACCAGTTTTTTCCCGATGGGAATCGGGGATGAACGGGTATTGAATTTTTGTTAGAAAACTGCCCCGAAGGGCAGGGATACCACATGTTTTAAGGAGAATGCAATAGATGATGGATGAAGACCCGGGACCGGAACGGTTCTACCCGAATTTTTACCCGAGATTTGAAAATGAGCCCACGAAAAACCGGTTTCGTATTATAACAACCGAAGATTCGGGCGAGGGAATTATCTCCCGCGTATCATTTAAACCCGGGGAAATCGTATTCAGATTTGCCGGCGTACTGATGCAGGATATGACCCTGCACACTCTCCAGTTATCCCCTGGCAACCATCTGCACGATCCGTTCTTTATGGGTAAGGTGCTTCACAGCTGCGACCCCAATATGATCTGCGATATGTCTACGCAGACTTTCACCGCGGTTAAGGAGATCCGAAAGGGCGATTTTCTTACCATGGACTACGAAACCACCGAAGATGAGCTTTACCGTTCCTTTGACTGCTGCTGCGGCGCTCCGAATTGCCGCGGTCACATCCGGGGCAGGATTTTCCGTTTTCCCGATCTGAGGGAATTGCCCCTGGTAGCCGGGCTCAACGCCTGATACCCCAATCGTTTATTGAAAGGAAAGCCTTCCCCCGGGAAGGCTTTTTTTGTGCCCGGAAAACGGGGTTAGCCCGGGGAGAAAAAAAGGTCCTTCCATGGGAAGGACCTTTGAGCCAACGGTG
>QKAI01000233.1 GCA_003246505.1 Spirochaetaceae bacterium
TACCTACTACCGGGTATTCCCCCCCGAATCGACGAAACAGTCTTAATGACCGGATCGGCCGCAAAACCCTTACTCGTCGATACGGGTAAGGGTTTTTCTGTAAAGTGGCATGACCGGTTCCTCTACTCCTCCCGGGACCCCCTTTCATCGGTGACCAGAGCCGTCGACCGGTGGAACCCCGAGCCGGATACCCTTTATCTTATTCCCTCTCCCCTCCTCGGCTACGGCCTGGGGGAGATGAAGAAACGGCTTCCCCCCGGTTCCTTCCTCCTGGGGGTGGAGCGGTTTCAGGAACTCATGGCCCTGACCCAGCCCCATCTTCCCCCGGATCTGACCGATGAGGCAAACTGCCGGATCTTCCGCTCCGAGAACATAAGCCTCCTCTGCGCCTTCGTGGAGTCCCTGGGCATGGACCGTTTCCGGCGCTGCCGGCGGGTGGAACTCTCCGGTGGCGCCCGGCTCGATCCGGATTTTTACCAGTCCCTTGAGGAGGAGCTGGGCCGGAGGATCTTCCAGCACTGGCAGACCCGGGCCAGCCTTGTACGGATGGGTCCCCTCTGGTTCCGGAACATCTGCCGGAATTTCACCGCCTTCACCGCGGGAAAGCCCGCGGGATCCCTTTCGGTCCGGGGCCCCATTCTCCTGTGCGGCGCCGGAGAATCCCTGGAAGAGCTGCTGCCCCTTATCAAAAAGCATCGGGACCGTTTTTTCCTCTGCGCCGTGGATACGGCCTATCCGATCCTCACCGGGGCGGGAATCATCCCGGACGGGGTCTTCAACCTGGACGGTCAGTTCTATAATCTTTACGATTTCTACTCCCACGGAGCGGAATCGGTTTACCTTTTTTCCGATATCACCACAAGTCCCCCCTCCCTGAGGCTGGAGGGGATGAAGCCCCTCTTCTTCTCCTCCCATTTTGCCGATAACGATCTTCTCTCCCGCCTGGAGGAGGCCTCCCTTCTCCCCGACTCCCTCCCTCCCCTGGGATCGGTGGGGGTGACATCCCTTTATCTGTGCACCCTTCTGGGAGAGGGTCCCTATCTTTTCGGGGGACTGGATTTTTCCTACCTCCCGGGAAAAAGCCATGCCCGGGGTACCGTTTTCCACAGCCTTTTCCTCTCCCGCAACGGCAGAACCTGTCCCGACGGGGATCTGACCTCCCTCTCTCTCCGCCGTCCGGAGAGACGGCTTCCGGGCCGTCTGACGGGAAAACTACTCCGCAGCGACACGGTTCTGGAGGGCTACTACCGATCCTTCCGGGAGATCGCCTCCGCCCTGGCAGACCGAGCCTATCAGTTGACAGGAGACTATCCGGACCTGGGCGTTCCCTCCCTCGGCGAAGAGGGTCTGGGACAGCTTCTGGAATCGGCCGGACCGGTACGGGTCGAGGAAACCCCCTCCGCTCCGGCGGGGGAAAGGGCCTGCCGTTTCCTCACGGAGGAGGTGACCCGCCTCGAGGGGATCGTCTCCGCCTGGGAAAGCTTCAGCGCCGGGGGCAGCGAAGGGCCGCTTGAGGAAGCCCTGAAACGCTGTTCCTATCCCGCTCTGACCGTTGGTTTTGACCGGAACGGCAGGAGGGAAGCCTTTTACTCGGAAGCTGTGAAAAATACCCGGGCCTACCTGGCCGTTCTCCAAAAGAGTCTCGCCCCTTAAGCCACGGCCTTTTTTCTCAGGACCGCTCCATGATATACTGGCGGAACCATGAAAACACAGATAGCCCCTCCCTGGAAGGATTATGAGCTTCTCGATTCGGGGGGCGGTAGAAAGATGGAAAGATTCGGTGATATCAGCGTTATACGCCCTGAGCAGAATACGCCCTGGGAGCCCCGCCGGTCCGACTGGTCCCAAGCCGCCGCGGGAGAGTTTCGGGAGAGGGACGGGGGAAAGGGGGAATGGCACTGGGTGGGCCCGGTTCCCCCGATCTGGGAACTCCGCTACCCCCTGGGAACCGGGGAAATTCTGTTTCTTCTCAGGCCGAGCGAGTTCAAGCATCTGGGGGTATTCCCCGAACAGGCGGTCAACTGGGAGTATCTCTACGGCAAGGGCCGTCCGGGGGAGCGGGTGCTGAATCTCTTCGCCCATACCGGCGGGGCTTCCCAGGCGGCGGCCCTGGCGGGCTGCGAGGTGACCCATATCGATTCGGTATACCCCATGGTCGGCTGGGCCCGGGAAAACGGGGAGAAGAACCGCCTGGAGGGCATTCGCTGGATCTGCGAGGACAGCATGACCTTTGTGGAGAGGGAACGGAAGCGGGGAAGGACCTACCACCGGATCATCATGGATCCCCCCACCTACGGCTTCAGCAAAAAGGGAAGACAGTGGAAGATAGAAAGGGATCTGGAACCCCTCCTTTTAAACAGCCGACGCCTTCTGACGGAGGGGGGGGAGATCATTCTCAACTGCTACTCCGCGAGGATGGAGGAGGGTCGTCTCCTGCCCCTTCTGGGGAGATGTTTTCCCCGGGACAGGGTCAGCTGCGACAAATTGGCTCTGCGGGATAATTATGAGCGGCTTGTGGACTGCGGCTATCTGGTGCGGGTGGAAACATAGATCTCAAAGCTTAACTCCCCCTCCCCATCCCCCTCCGAGGAGATGAGCGTCCACTGCCCCCAGTCGATTTCCGGAAAAAAGCGGTCGCAGGGATAGGACCGATGGATGCGGGTGACTTCAAGATAGTCGGCCCTTTCCAGAAAAAGACGAAAGATCTCCTCCCCCCCGATTACGTAGAGTTTCTTCCAGCCCCTCTCCCGGCCGGCGGAGAGGACAGCATCCGGGGAATCGAACCAGAGCTCTTGGGAATCGGGACCTCCCTCCCCGGAGCGGCTCAGAACCAGATTGGTCCGTCCCGGCAGGGGCCCCGAGGGGAAGGACTGGAAGGTTTTTCTCCCCATCAGGACGGGATACCCCATGGTCCGCTCCCGGAATCGTTGCAGGTCGCGGGGATAGGACCAGGGCAGGCGATTATCCCTTCCGATGCCCCCGTCTCTCTCCATCGCCCAGATCAGTCTGATTTCCATTGCCCCATTATAACCGGAGAGGCGGGTACGATCAATCTCCCCTTGAGGCGGTTCATTTTCTGTGGTATAATTGCATGCAATTAT
>QKAI01000259.1 GCA_003246505.1 Spirochaetaceae bacterium
CCGCCTCCCCCGCCACGGCCCGGGCCAGGAGGGTTTTGCCCGTACCGGGGGGGCCGACGAGGAGAACGCCCCGGGGTATGCGGGCTCCAATCTTCGTGAAGCGGTGGGGTTCCTTGAGAAACTGCACCACCTCTTCCAGTTCGTACTTGGGTTCCTTCTGCCCGGCCACGTCGTCGAAGGTGGTCACATCGGACCCCTTCTCGTAGACCCGGGCCCGGCTCTTGCCGAAGGTGAATCCCTGGCTGCCCCCACCCTGCATATTGCGGAAAACCCAGAAAAGGAAAAGAAAGAAAACGGCCCAGGGGATCAGATTTATCAAAACCATGCCCAGGGGGCTGTACTCGCTGCGGCCTGAGACGTCCACATGGCTCTCCCGCAGAAGGGGCATGAGGTTTTCGTCCTGATAGGGGATCACGCTGCGGAGATGGGTGTAGGTGCCGGCTCCTAAGTCCGGCTTCAGTCGGGCGCGGATCTTCTTGCCGTCCAGGATCTCCACCGTCGCGATATAATCCTCCTGGAGATACTCCAGGAAAACCGAGTAGGAGACTTCCTGTTCGCCCACGTTCTGGGAGAGGGAAAAGAACATGAAAAGGATAAAGATCATGGCAATGGTCAGATAGAGACCAGCCCTGCCCCCCTGGGGGAAGTTGAAATTACCCTTGTTGTTATTATCGAACATGGCGCCGGCTCCCAGCTTATTCTATAAAAGTACCCACCTTAATAATACACTTTTTCCGGCCTCTCTACCAGAAAAAAGGGAACTTTTACCTCACCGGAAGCTGAATTCTACCTATGACAAGGGAATCCCGCTCCCGGTCTATGAATAATCCGTGGCCCCGGAGGGGCAGACAGTCCAGAGGTCGGTTTTCCAGGAGGGGAAGCAGGAAACGGTAGGGAAACCGCCGTCCCTTTCCCCCGGAGAGGCGGCTTCCCGCCAGAAGTTCATCAATGGCATAATAGAGGGTATATTCCCGGACCGCCGGGTCCAGATCCAGGAACAGGTCCAGGTTTAGACACAGGCGATCCCCCTCCCGGCGCCAGGGCTGGGATCTTCCAAGGCCTTCCAGAAAACGATCATAGCGGCTGATTTTTTCCGCCAGAGCAGAGAGGGTGCTCTCGTAGCCGGGGAATTCCCCGGCGATGCTCTTAAGGAGCCCCCCCCTCAGACTGTTGCGGAGGATCTCCCCGTCCCCGTTGGTACTGTCCTCGGACCAGGGGATGCCCTCCTCAACGAGACAGCGGACCAGGGTTTCCTTGGGAAAGGGCAGGAGGGGTCGGAGCCGGTTTCCCTGCACGGGGCGGATGCCGGAGAGACCGGAGAGGCGGGAGCCCTGAAAGAAACGGGTGACCATGGTCTCCGCCTGATCCCCCCCATGATGGGCCAGAACGAGAAAGGGGGCTCCCCTTTCCTCCCTCACCCCTTCGAGGAAGGCATATCGGGCTTCCCGGGCCGTATCCTCCAGACTCCGTTTCTCCCTTTCCGCACGGCGGAGAAGCCCCTCTCCCTTCTCTTCCCCTATGACAAGACCAACGCCCCATCGCCCGGTCAGCTCGGAGATAAGGCCCATCTCCCGGGCAAGCTCCCCCTCCGGCCGGAGGTGGTGGTTGTAATAGGCCGCGGTCAGACAGGCCGGGGAAACGCCTGCCATGCGAAGGACTTCCCCCAGGATGTAAAGGAGGGCCACCGAATCGGCCCCGCCGGACAGGGCTATGATCTGGGGCGTGTCCAGGGCGATGCCCCGGGTATGGTAAAAGGAACGGACCCCCGCCTTAAGCCTGTTTGCCGTTGATCCCATTCATCGCTCCGGTGGCGCCATTTTCCAGGACCGCGTAAAAGGCTTCCACTCCCCTGTTCACCCCCCTATGGAAGGAGTCCCTCTCCTCCCCTTCCGGGACGCCCAGGACATGGTCCACCACGGAGACCTTCTCCCCGGGCCGGCCCACGCCGATATAGAGCCGGAGGAAATCGGAAGTGCCCAGATGGGCGATGAGGGATTTCAGGCCGTTATGCCCTGCGCTGGATCCCTTTAGCTTGAGACGGCACTGGCCGGGAGGCAGGTCCATATTGTCTACGGCCACGATGAGATGATCCGCAGCTACCCCGTATTTTTTCATGAGATAGGGAAGAATGATTCCCGATTTGTTCATATAGGTGAGGGGTTTGACCAGGACAACCCTTTTGACGCCGTAATAGAAAACGGACAGGGCATAATCGGCCAGAAAGGGTCGTTTGAGCCGGAGCCGCTCCTTTTCCGCAATCCCTTCTAAACACAAAAACCCGACGTTATGCCGGGTTTCTGCATAGGCGGGACCGGGATTCCCCAGCCCTGCCAGAAGGAACGTTTCGGAAAAGGGCTGATTAAGCCTCTTCCTCACCCTCTTCCTCTGCGGGAGCTTTTTCGCTCTTGGGACGGGTTACCGTCACAACGGTGTTTTCCAGGGCATCGAGAATATGAACGCCCGGGGGGGTAGCCAGATCCTTCACGTGGATAGAAGATCCCAGCTCAAGGGCGGAGATATCCACGGAGATGGTCTCCACAAGATCCTTGGGAAGACATTCGATTTCGAGCATCTCGATCTTCTGCTCAAGAGTACCGCCGACTTTGCAGCCCGGGGCGCTTCCCTTCAGAACCACGGGGACGTGGGTCTTGAGGGTTTTTCCCCTCTCGATTTCAAAAAAATCGATATGCTCAATCGTATCCTTAACCATGTTGTGCTGGAAATCCTTAACCAGTACCTGGTAGCTGTCCTTTCCGTTGGAAAGCTCGATAATGGTACTTTCGGAAATGGTTTTGAATTTCAGACTGAATTCATGGGCGTCGATGGTGACAGCCATGGGATCCTGATGACCATATATTATTGCGGGAATTCTTCCTGCCATTCTGAATCTTCTGGAAGGTCCCTTTCCAAATTCAGTTCTTGTTTCACAACTTAGAGTCTTGTGCTCCATTCCTCTATTCTCCTTAACCGTAAAATAAACATTGTGGTTCTTGGACGGCAGGATTCGAACCTGCGAATGCCGGGATCAAAACCCGGTGGCTTAAACCGCTTGCCGACGTCCAAAAATTCGTATTTACTCCATCTCATCCATACC
>QKAI01000027.1 GCA_003246505.1 Spirochaetaceae bacterium
CCCCGATTCGTGGTTACTCAGGAACTCGGGCATGAACTTCTCCAGGAACAGACTGTTGTAAAGGCCGGTCAGGGGATCGACCAGGGTCTTGTCCCGGCCGAGAATAAGCTTTTCCGCCTCCTGGAGCTCCCTTTCCTTCAGATCCTGCTCTTCGTTCAGGAGGGGAGCCGATTCCCCTTCGGAGACGGTGAAATAGCGTTCCAGGTCACGGTCTATGATGCAGCCGTGGTGGGGGCAGATCCGATTTAATCCCAGGGCTTCCAGATCCTTCAAAGCGGCCGCCCGCCCCTTGCGGGGGGGGATGAATTTTCTGTGATAGTACAGGACTTTCTTCAGGTAGTCCTCTTCGGCATAAAGATCCCGGGAGTAACCGAACCCCCCGAACAGATCGGAGGAGAAGAGCGTCCCCGTTCTGCGGTCATAGGTGAGGATGACCCCCGGGGTGTGCAGGTAGGGGTAGGGGATGAATTTCAGGGAGAGAAAGGGATCCTGTTCTTCCGGATCCCCATCGGCGACTTTGAAGAAGGGGGAGAGAAGGCCGAAGGCCTCTATGAACATGGCGGAGCGCCAGTGGCAGATGTAGGTTCCGTTGAAGCCCATTTCCTCCCAGGAGGTCAGGCTGGAACAGACTTCCGGATCCTGGTTGGACAGGACCATGGCCGAAATATCCTCTATGGGGGCGATGGAACTGGCCGCTTCGAAGATCTCCCTGAAATACTTCCTGGGGCCCGGATCGATAATGATGCCCTTCTCCTCCCGGTAGATCAGAAAGGAGTTGAACTGGAGAAAGTCCGATTCATGGCCCGCTCCCAGCCAATAGATCGAATCGGCTATCTCTATGGGACCTCGGGATTTGATATTCATAAATGATCCCCCTATGTTTTTATTATAAGGGATGAAAAGCAATTTACAAGGAGATATTCATTCTGCGGTCAGAAAGTATTCCCTTAACAGGGGGACGGACTTCTTCTCCCCCTGGACCCAGGAGGGGACATCCCAGTTATCCCAGTGGAAAACGGGAGTCTCCTCTCCCCTCTCCGGATCGGGGAAAAGGGCCAGAATCCGGTTCTCCCCACCCCGCAGGAGGGAATAAATGAGGATGGATTCGCTCTCCGACGTTTCGATTCCGTCCCGCTCCGGCACATAATTGAAGGTATCCCCGTCGTCCAGGACGGTCCCCCCGGAGGGATCGCTCACATGGAGCATCCCCCAGGGTATCCGCAGGGTCAGCCCCCCCTCGTCCAGCTGAAAGGAGCGGTCCGCCTCGTCCAGGGGGCCCGCGCGGAGGGTGCTCCAGTCGGCGTACAGGGCCTGGGACATGGTCCCGTCCTCCCGGCGGTAGGCCCGGTTCACCAGAATCTCCTCGGGGAGGAACTGCTGGTCCTGCCTGTCCGTGGAGCGGAACCTCCTTAGGGAAATGAGGTAGTCCTCCGCGGTGAGGAGGCGGGCTTCCCCCTTTTCCAGATCCACCTCGACAAGACTCTCCATACCCGTGGCGGCCCGGACCCCCTCCGTTCCGGGAAAGATCCGGATGCCCCGGTCCCGGCCATAGGTATCCAGACCGATAAGAAGGGAGTGTGCTCCCTCCCAGGACGCCGTCCGGGGCAGGCGCAGGTAGAGGTGGGATTCGCTCCCCCACACCTCCAGGGAGAGGCCTCCGTCCCCGGAGGCATAGCCGGTCCGGTTCCGTTCCGAGGTCCCCCTCATGGCCATGATGCCGTAATTCTGCTCCGGATCCAGCACGTTCCGCCACAGGGCCTGCCGGTCGTAGGGGATCATGTAGGGTTCGGTGGTCCAGGTTTTCTTGGCCCACTCGTCTATCCACTCGAAGATAACCGCCCCGGCGTAGCCCTCCCTTTTTATGGCTTCGGCCATGCGGATGATGCCCCGGGCCTGCTCCTCCTCGCTCAGTCCCCCGTGGTCGTAACCGTCGGGGCTGACATGGGCGGTCACCGCGCTGGTGGAGATGCCGTACTCCGCCACCAGGGCGGGATAGGCCCGGTGGTTTTCCATGAACTCCTTGAGGTAGCCCCCGTAGCGGAAGGTCCCCTGGCCGTCCTCATAGGAGGCATAGGAACTCTGATTGTTCATGAAGTCCGGATAATTGGGATAGATGTGATAGGCCCCGAAGAGACCGCCGAAGCTGTCATCCTCCACGGTCAGCCGGTTTATGTCCATCACCGCCCTGTCGTTGGTCGGCTCCCTGCCGTTAAGCTCCGGATCGTTCCACTCCACCGGATGCTTCTTGGGATCCAGGATGGGCCAGCTGACGATGCCCGCCGGCCGGGAGGAGCCGTACCGTTCCGTTTCCCGGGCAATGGCCAGGTCGCAGGAGGCGGCCAGCCAGGCCTCCACCGCCGGCCCCCGGGGAGCGGAGATGTACCGGCCCCGGTAAACATGGCCCCGGTTGAGCCGGTTCGTTTCCAGAACCTCCTCCGGTTCCATCTCCCGTCCCACCAGCCAGGCCATGAGCCAGGGGCTCACGTCGGCGGTGTACTCCCCCCAGGCCCGCCCCGTCCGGGGTTCCACGGTCCTGTCGCCGTGAAGGGCGTCCACGGTCAGCTCGATCTCCTCTTCATAGCTCCGGTTGTATTCCTCTCCCAG
Organism: Spirochaetaceae bacterium; assembly: GCA_003246505.1. GTDB lineage: Bacteria > Spirochaetota > Spirochaetia > DSM-2461 > DSM-2461 > SZUA-368. The sequence continues at coordinate 2,605 of QKAI01000027.1, forward strand.
GTAGTTGTTGCCCTCGGGATGCTCCTCGGGCCATATCTCCTGGATCAGATAGAGGGGGTCCGAGGCATTGTTCAGGTTGAACTCCCGGAAGGCCCTGTAGAAGGGGGGGGGCAGAAGGGTGTAGATTCTCAGGGAATTCAGGTTCATCCCCTTCATTTGGGAGAACCACAGGTAGTAGAGATGCTCGTCCTCGGGGAATTCGGTGAACCAGGTGCCGGGCAGAGCGGGGCCCAGATTGACCCCCTTCACATACCAGGGCCTCTCCTCCTCTCCCTCCCGGAGGAAGAAGGAGCCCTCACGGGCCCGGAAGCGGACAGGCTCACCCGGTTCCGGCCGGGGCCGGTTCTCCCCGGACCGGAGGATCTGTTTCCTGAGCCAGGGGATGTAGATGCGCCAGTAGAGGGCGCTGGAGGAGTCGGAGTCGAAGAGGGCGATCCGGGAGAGGAAAGGGGCCTTTCCCGCCGTTTTATAAGGGACCATTCTTACAT
>QKAI01000453.1 GCA_003246505.1 Spirochaetaceae bacterium
CTCAGGAAGAAGGTTCCCCGTTCGGTGGAAACGGTAAGGGGCGTGGGATACCGGTTCGCTGGAAGGGAGATAAGTAGCCGGGAAATCACCTCTTCCCCTTGATCGGCCCATGCCATTCTGATAAAATACGGCCCATCGGAAAATTATCGAAACAGAGGGCCCCATGGATAAGATCATAATACTGGATTTCGGCAGTCAGACTACTCAGCTGATAGGAAGACGGATCAGGGATTTCGGCGTCTACAGCGAAATCTATCACGGCGATATCGAACTGACCCCGGAAATCCTTACGGAGGACGTCAAAGGGGTCATCCTCTCCGGTTCCCCCTATTCCGTCTACGAGGAAGGGGCTCCCAAACCGGACAGGGCCGTTTACAGTCTTGATATCCCCCTTCTGGGCATCTGCTACGGTTTCCAGAGGATGACCGAGGACCATGGGGGAAAGGTGGCCCCCCTGGAGAAGAAGGAGTACGGCAGGTCCCGCATCTGCATAAAGGAGAAGAACCCCCTTCTTGAGGGCATTCCGGACGGCTTCGTCTCCTGGATGAGCCATGGGGACTCCCTGGACCGGATGGCTCCGGGCTTCGCCCTGGTGGGGCTGAGCGAGCACGGCCTCCCCGCCGTGGGATACAACCGGGAAAAGAACATGTACGGCCTCCAGTTCCATCCCGAGGTGACCCACTGCGAGCGGGGCCTGGACATCCTGGAGAACTTCGTCTGCTCCATCTGCGGGGCGAATAAGGAGTGGTCCATGGACCGCTATATCGAGGAGGAGGGGGCCAAAATACGGGCCCGCGTGGGATCGGAGAAGGTCCTGCTGCTTATTTCCGGCGGGGTGGATTCCACCGTGGCCGGGGGGCTGCTCCTCAAAACCCTGGATCCGGACCAGGTCTACCTCATGTATATCGACACGGGGATGATGCGCAAGGGCGAATCGGAGGAGGTGGCCGCCAACCTCAAGGAACTCGGGGCCAGGCACCTCTTCCTCATTGACGCCCGCGATCGTTTCCTCTCCCGGCTGGAGGGGGTTTCCGATCCGGAAAAGAAGCGCAAGATCATCGGGGACATGTTCATCCGCGTCCAGGAGGAGGAGATCAATTCCCATATCGCCGGGGATTACTTCCTGGCCCAGGGCACCCTCTATACGGATCTGATCGAATCGGGCAAGGGGGTGGGCAACAAGGCCAACGTGATCAAGTCCCACCACAACGTGGGAACCCCCCTGGTGGAAGCGAAGAGGGAGAAGGGACTTATCGTGGAGCCCCTGGAAATGCTCTATAAGGACGAGGTCCGCCGCCTGGGAACGCTCCTGGGGATCGACGGCAAGATCGTGCACCGCCATCCCTTCCCCGGGCCGGGGCTGGGCATCCGCATCATCGGCGACGTGACCGAGGAGAAGTGCCGGATCCTCCGGGAGGCGGACTACATCTACATCCAGGAGCTGCACAAAAGAGATCTCTACCGGGAGATCTGGCAGGCCTTCAGCGTGCTGACCACGGTCCGCTCCGTGGGTGTGGCCGGGGACGCCCGGGATTACGGGTACGTCCTGGCCCTGCGGGCGGTGGTCTCCCTGGACGGGATGACCGCCGACGTTTACGATTTCCCCATGAAGGATCTTCTGGAGATCTCCTCCCTCATCACCAATTCGGTGCGCGAGATCGGACGGGTCGTCTACGACATCTCCTCCAAGCCGCCCGCCACTATTGAATGGGAGTAGGGTCCCCCTCCACGAACATGGTCCGGGAGTAGAGATCGTCCATGAAGCGGGCGGTCTCCTCCCGGGATTTTTCCGCCTTGAGAATTTCCCTGATCAAACCCTTCACCTCCCTCAGGGGGATCACCCCGTAGTCGGTGGTGTAGCTGCTCTCGTGGGCTTTGTAATAGGATTCGATCTCATCATCCCCAATGAGGATCCTGTCGGTGACTTCCGCCTTAAGCACCCGGTCAATGATCAGGGACTCTTCCAGGGATTGGCGAAAGCTTTCCGGGGTGAAGAGCTGCCCCTTTAGCATCGCTTCCCAATCCGCCTCGGGATAATCCCCCCGGGTCTGGCTGAGGACATCGTCCACTTCCTCCCCGGTTACGGTGATGTTCCTGTAGGAGGCCAGGGAGAGGAGCAGCTGCCTCATGATGTAACCCTTTCTCACATCCTCCTTAAGGGCCGCCAGTTCCCCCTCGCCGTGCTCTATGCCCCGGTTTCGGTCAAGCAGTATGTACCGGTTCCACTCCCGGTCTATCTCCTCCTGGTTGATTTGGATCCGGGCGAGATTCTCCTGGGCGGTCAGTACCGCCGGGGTCAGAGTCGCGATGAGGGCCGTCAATATAAGAAGGCAGGGCAGTTTAGTCATGGTTTTTCCTTTTTTCCTTGTTGATGAGATAGAGGGCGGCCAGGGAGAGTGTTCCTCCGGCCAGAGTCATGGGGCGGGGGATTTCCCCCAGAATCAGCCAGCCCAGAAGAAGGGCCATGAAGGGGATGAGCAGGGTGAAGGATCCGGCCCTGCGGGGCCCCAGCTTCCTCGTCCCCAGAAAATAGAGGGATGTGGCCAGGGAACTGACGAAGAGGGAGAGATAGACGATATTGATCCAGAAACCCGGGGTAAGGCGGGCCAGGTCAAAGGGCCGGCTGGGCAGGGCGAGCAGCAGAGAGCCGGCAGCGGAGAAAAGATAGAGGTAGAAGTTGTAAGCCCCGAGGGGAATGCGCTGCTGGGCCTTGCCGGAAAAGACCGTCAGGAGGGCCCAGCAGAGGGCGGCGGCCAGAAAATAGGGAACCCCCTCGCCCCGGAAGCCTTCCCCCCCCAGAAAAGCCGGCTCCGATAGGAGAAGGCCCCCGGCGAGTCCCAGGGTCAGACCGATCAGGAGACTCCCCCCGGGGCGCTTCCTCTGCGGGATAAGGGTCAGGGCCGCCGTGAAAAGGGGATTGAGGGTTGTGACAATGACCCCGCCCTTACCGGCGGCGCCCCGGGAGAGACCGGAAAAGAAGAGCAGATTATAGAGAACCAGAAAGAGGGCGGAGGATAGGGTAAACAGAAATCCCCCGGGGGGCAGGCGGAGTTCGGACCGTCGCAGAACAAGGGGCAGGAAGGGCAGAAGGGAGAAGAGGAAGCGCCAGAAGACCAGCACCGGAAAGGGCGCCTCGGCGGAAACAAGCTTACCCGATATCCAACTGAAGGCCATAAGAACCATGGAAAGGATGAGAAGAAGATAAAAAAAGACTTTTCTCCTTTTTCTTTCCGCGGTGGAGCTGTAAATAAATCTTTTGTGGGGAGGCAGGATGACGATTTCCGGGGAATAGTCTCTTTCCGAGGCGAGCCAGTTCCGGAGGCTCTCTTCCATCATTGTCTGATCGTGTCCCAGGCAGATCACATCGGGCCTCTCCATTTTTACAACATCCCAGGAGCCCCTCACCGGATCGGAGGGGAGGGCCTTTTCGACCAGACCTGTCTTCAGCAGATTCCTGACCCGGTTTTCATAGGAGTGGTAGGGGTTTCTCCCCTTGAGTTCCCCCACCGTCCTGTCCCGGGCCACCACGGCGGTCAGGGCGTCCCCCCTTTCAGAGGCTTTCCGGAGAAAAAACAGATGTCCCCTGTGCAGAGTATCGAAAGTCCCGAAGACCATCACTTTTTTCATGAATTCCATTAGAACACAGAAGAGGGAAAATGTCACTACGACCGGAAAGGCGTGCGAATTATGAGATGTTTGTGAAAAATATGAAAAAAAAACGACTCATTCCTTGCAATTCGATATAAACTTTCGTATATTTTTTTTATTAGGGTTCATTTTAAAAAAAAACATCTAAAAAAGACGGAGGAACTATCATGCAAGTGTTAAAAGAAGAAGTAAGACAGAGGATTATCAAATCCGCAAAAAAGGAATTCAGGAACAACGGTTTCGATAAGGCTTCCATGCGCGACATCGCCGATTCGGCGAAAATGACCGTGGGAAATCTCTATCGCTATTACAAGAACAAGGAAGACATGTTCGGCGCCATCATCGGGGATCTCTATCAGGAACTCAAGGACCTGAGAAAGAACATGCCCGAGGGCAAGGGAAGAGTTTCCCCCCTGCTTAACCGGCTGGTCGAGCTCCAGAAGGCCAATAAGGCGGAATGGCTCATCCTCTTTAACACCACCAAGAGCTCCAAGTACGGAAAGGTCGTAGAGGATATCTACAACCTGCTTACGGAAGCCCTGGTGGAGCAGTTTGAAGAGAAAAAGGGATTTGACGAATCCATCGCCAAGCCCGTGGCCTATGCCATTATCAATGGCCTTAATACAATTCTCCAGAACGAAAGAAAATACAACAGCGATGCGGCCGAACAGTTCCTGGAATACATGATTAAAACGGCCTGATCCTACTTTCCAGACACCGTTGTAGAACCCCGGTTCCGATCACTCCCTATTGGGAACGGAAACTGGGGTTTTCTATTTTACATAGATGAGTCTGCTTTTCGCCTCGTATTCTTCCCGGGCCAGATCGATCAGTTCCCCGACCAGTTCCGGTCCGTCCAGGCCTTCCGCCGCGCAGAGCCGGGGGAACATGCTGATGCTGGTAAACCCGGGCATGGTGTTCACTTCGTTTATGTAAATTTCCCCACTTTCCTTCTCCAGGAAAATATCCACCCGGGCCAGGCCGTTCAGCTTGAGGGCCCTGTAGGCATTACGGGCCGTTTCCCTGATCCTCCGGCTGACATCATCCTCCAAAGGCGCCGGTATGAGGAGGGCCGCCCCGTCCGGATCGATATATTTGGCGTCGTAATCGTAGAATTCGTGGGTGGGAGCAATCTCGCCGGGTCCGAAGACCCGGGGATTCCCGTTTCCCAGGAGGGAACATTCGATCTCCCTGGCGTTGACAGCCTTCTCTATGAGCACTTCCCTGTCAAATTGCAAAGCCCCGTCCAATCCGGCAAGAAAGGATGCCCCGTCGGTAGCCTTGGTGACTCCCACGGAGGAACCGGCCCGGGAGGGCTTAATAAAGAGGGGGAGGGACAGGGTGTCCACGCATTCCCGGTAGAAATCTTCCCCCTTCCACCCCTCCCTGTCCCGGTCGGCCCTGGTCAGGGAGAGGAAGGGCACCACGGGGAGACCCTCGCTCTCCCAGATCTTTTTGGCGCACACCTTGTCCATGCCCAGGGCGCTGCTCTGCAGACCCGCTCCCACATAGGGGATATTCAGCATTTCCAATAGTCCCTGGAGAGTCCCGTCCTCCCCGAAAGTCCCGTGGATGACGGGAAATACCATATCGCAGGGCAGGGGAGATCCCTCGCCGGTGAGGATTCCCTTTCCGGGCACCAGGGACAGGCGATCCTTCTCCTCCGTAGCCAGGGGCAGGGCGTCCCCCGGATCACCGGAGAATGTCTGGCGGTACCAGACCCCATCCCGGCTGATGCCCACCGGCACCGGCTGGTAGCCGCATTTGATCAGATTCCTGTAGATAAAGGCACCCGAGCGAAGGGAGACTTCATGCTCCCCCGATCTTCCCCCGTATATCAGTACTATGTGCTTCATGATAGGGATTTTCTACCATGGTTCAGTCAAAATTACAACATTATTGCGGCAAAAGTGGAGTTTTTGAAACATTCCGGGCACCCCCCCCTATATGGCTGACTTTTATAATGACAAAGTCCGGGAGCTGTTCGGGCTGGATTATCTCTATCCCTGGCAGAGGCTGGTGATAGGAAATATTCTGGAAGGGGCCGGGTATTTCGGCGGAGAGCGGCAGGAGGAGGCGCCCCGGAAGAATCTGGTCATCCTTCCCACGGGGGCGGGCAAGTCCCTCTGCTTTCTCATGCCCGCCCTGCTGATGGAGGGGGTGACCCTTATCCTCTATCCCCTTCTGGCCCTCATGAATGATCAGGCAAGACGACTCAGGGAAGGGGGATACGAACCGGCCCTCTTCCGGGGGGGACAGACGGGAGAGGAAAGGGGGAAACTCTGGAAGAGCCTGGAAGAGGGGAAGTGCCGTTTCATCCTGACCAATCCGGAAACGGCGGGAACGGAAGAGTTCCGGCTGGAATTGGAGAAAATTCCCCTCTCCCATCTCGTCATTGACGAGGCCCATACGGTTCCCCTATGGGGGGAGACTTTCCGCGGGGGCCTTCTGGCGGCGGGGGAGTTGGCCGGAACGGGACTCTTTCCCGTGGTTACCGCCTTTACGGCCACCGCATCTCCCTCCCTTCAGGAGGAGATAGGCCGGCTGATCTTCCGTGGGGAGCCCTTCCACAGGATCATGGCCAACCCGGACAGGGCCAATATCTCCTACCACGTCCTCTATACCCTTTTCCCTGATCCGGCCCTGGAGGAACTCTGCCGCAGGGAGGAGAAGCCCCTGCTCATTTTCTGCCGGACCCGGGCCGGGACCGAGGAGACCGCCCGCTACCTGGACCGACGCCTGGGCGGCTACCGGGGAATCGCCCGGGTCCGTTTCTACCATGCGGGGCTGGGGAGGGAGGAAAAAAGGGAGACCGAGGAGTGGTTTATGAATGACCGGTCGGGAATACTCTGCGCCACATCGGCCTACGGCATGGGCGTGGACAACAGGGCCGTCAATACGGTCATACACCGGGACATCCCCCCCTCCGTGGAAGCCTATATCCAGGAGGCGGGCCGGGCCGGCCGGGGCGGTGGCGAGGCCCGGGCCCTGCTGCTGGCCGTTCCCCGGGAGATCGGGGAGGAGGACGGACCCATGGAGCGTTATGTGTTTGAGCGGGGGCAGTGCCGGCGGACCATGCTCATGGCCGCCCTGGGCTGGGTGAGCGATTACTGCGGCGGCTGCGATCACTGCACCCCCGCGGCCTTCCTGCCCCGGTCGGAGGAGCACGCCGCCTCGCTCAATCAGCTCTTCCGGATCTACAACGGGGTATTCACCCGGGGGGAGTGGACCGATTTCCTTATGGGGAGGGGCGATTCCTTTGTACGTTCCCTCCGGGGATTCGCCCTTCTCGCCGGGTGGGAGAAAGAGTGCATCGGGGAGATGCTCGATCTCTGCCTGGAGAGGAGGATTCTCCGCATTCCCCGGCATGGCCTGGGAAAAAACCGGATCTATGTCAAGGGATTATTATAATTATAAAAAAAAATGCAGAAAAATTTGCAATTCACTTTGAAATGTATTAATTTTCTTATATGAGGTTCTTAGGAGCTTCTAGAAAAGTTGGATGCAGCATGTTGCTGTTTTCATAATCTCTCCTATTCCCCCCTTCCGGCTTCCATTTTATGGGAGCCGGTTTCTTTTTTAAGGAGCATTGACTCCATCTGTCCCCTGTCCTGACAGCTCAGGAAATCGCGGACTCCCCCCTTTTTCAGAAGTCCCGTAATACGGGAGAGAATACGCAGATGAATCGTTTCGCTGTTCGTATGGACGAGGAAGAAGAGATGGACCGGCTTTCCGTCGATGGACTGGAAATCCACTCCCCTGGGGGAAAGGCCCACCACAATGTGCGGTTCCCCCTGGTCGTTTTCCCGGGGATTGCGGATATGGGGGATGGCGATGCCCTCGCCGATGGCCGTGGAGATCATATTCTCCCGGTCCTCCAGTTTGTTCAGATAGCCGTCGGGGTTCTTTATGAGACCCCCGTTGATGAGGGGCGCGGCGAGCTGGCTCAGGATGTCACGGCGGTTGCCCGGCTGAAGGGGGATGACCGCGTCAAAGAGCATACGGGAGAGGCTGATATCCACTTCTCCGGATTCCATGAAGTGGGTCATGTCGCCCCGGAGGTGCTCCTTGTCCTGCATGGACTCCAGAAGCCAGTCATCCAGGATGGATTTGATGAAACGCCACTGGTTTCCCACCCGGGTGCAGGGTATTTTATGGGCGGCTATCATCCTCTGTATGGTCTTCTCCGCCACCTTGAGATATTCCGCCGTTTCGGCAAGTGTCAAAATTTCGTCATTTATCATAAAAGTCCTCTATTGTCCGCGATCGTCCTGACTTGAAATATAGGAAAACGGTCCCCTTTAGTCAATATGGGGAAGTTCCCATACTTCCCAAATCCTCCTCCTTGGTCTATACTTTTTCACAAAAGGAGTTATCGGTGGGATTTTATCGCGTTTTTGTAGAGAAGAAGAGGGGATTCGATCTGGAAGCGGCAAGTCTTAAGAACGACTTTAGGGAAACCCTGAGAATCGACGGTCTGGAACGGGTCAGGCTCATAAACATATATGATGCGGACGAGCTTGGGGAGGGGGATTTCCGTGAGGCGGTGGACAGTGTTTTCTCCGAGAAAAACGTGGATAATGTTTTTTACGATTTCCCCGTGCCTGCCGGGGGCATCGCCGTGGAGGCCCTGCCCGGCCAGTTCGATCAGAGGGCCGATTCGGCGGCCCAGTGCCTGAAGCTGCTCCATCCCCACTGGGAAGGTCGGGTCAGGACGGGAAAGCTTCTGCTCCTGGAGGGAACTCTCAGCCCCGACGAAGGGAAGCGGATCGAGGAGTACTTCATCAATCCCCTGGAGATGCGCCGGAAGGATCTCTCCCGCATGAAAATCGAGGACATCCCCGCCGATGTGCTTCCCGTGGAACGGGTGGAAGGATTTATCCGCTGGGAGGGGGGGCAGCTGGAAGCCTACCGCCGGGAGATGGCCATGGCCATGACCCTGGGGGATCTGGAATTCGTGCAGACCTATTTCCGGGATTCCGAGAAGAGGGACCCCTCGGAAACGGAGCTGCGCGCGCTGGACACCTACTGGTCCGACCACTGCCGCCATACCACCTTTGAAACGGAGCTGACCCGGATCACCCTTCCCGCCGGCCGGTACGGGACCCTGTTCCAGAGCGCCTACGAGGACTATCTCGCCGCCCGGGAAAGGGTTCACGGGGGCAAAAAGCCCATGACCCTTATGGACATGGCCACCCTGGCCGGCAGGGAACTGCGCCGGGCGGGAAAGCTCGACGACATGGAGGTCTCCGAGGAGATCAACGCGTGCAGCGTCTTCATCGACGTGGACGTGACCCTTGGGGGGAAGACCGCCACGGAGAAGTGGCTCCTCATGTTCAAGAACGAGACCCATAACCACCCCACGGAGATCGAGCCCTTCGGCGGGGCGTCCACCTGCATCGGAGGCGCCATCCGGGATCCCCTTTCCGGCCGGTCCTATGTCTACCAGGCCATGCGGGTCACCGGTTCCGGCGATCCCCGGGTGCCCATCGGGGAGACCATGGCGGGGAAACTGCCCCAGAAAGTCATCACCAAGGGAGCGGCCCGGGGTTACAGCTCCTACGGGAACCAGATAGGGCTGGCCACTAGCTTTGTCCGGGAGATTTACCATCCGGGCTACCGGGCCAAGAGAATGGAAGTGGGGGCCGTGGTGGGCGCCGTGCCCGCCGAATGGGTGCGCCGGGAGTCCCCCGTCCCCGGGGACGTGATCATCCTCCTGGGGGGAAAGACCGGACGGGACGGCTGCGGGGGGGCGACCGGCTCCAGCAAGGCCCATACCGCCGAATCACTGGTGACCTGCGGGGCGGAGGTCCAGAAGGGGAACGCCCCGGAGGAGCGGAAGATCCAGAGGCTTTTCCGCAGCCGGGAGGTGACCCACCTCATTAAGAAGTGCAACGATTTCGGCGCCGGGGGCGTCTCCGTGGCTATCGGAGAGCTGAGCGACGGCCTGAAGATCGATCTGGACCGGGTCCCGGTAAAATATCTGGGGCTGAACGGCACGGAGCTGGCGATCAGCGAATCCCAGGAACGGATGGCCGTGGTGGTGGAGAGAAAGGACCGGGAAAGATTCCTGGAACTGGCGGACCGGGAGAATCTGGAGGCGGTGGAGGTGGCGGAAGTCACCGGAGACAACCGCCTGAGGATGTTCTGGAGGGGCGAGGAGATCGTGAGCATCGACCGTTCCTTCCTGGATACGAACGGGGTCCGTTCCGAGGCCACGGCGAAAATCGTTTCCCCCGACGGCCGGGATCCCTTCGAGGTGAATCCGGAAGGCGCCGGGGAGGGGGAGAAATTCCTCACCCACCTCTCCTCCCTGGAGGTAGCCTCCCAGAAAGGGCTGGTGGAGATGTTCGATTCCACCATAGGGGCCGGCACGGTCCAGATGCCCTACGGGGGCAGGAACCAGCTCTCCGAGAGCGAATGCTCGATCCACAAACTGCCCCTCCTGGAGGGGGAGACCGATACGGCGAGCTTCCTCTCCTGCGGCTTCAATCCCGCCCTGTCCTCCTGGAGCCCCTTCCACGGGGCGGCCTGGGCGGTGGTGGAATCCCTGGCCCGACTGGCGGCGACCGGAGGGGAGTGGCGTAAAACCCGTTTTTCCTTCCAGGAGTACTTCCGCCGACTGGGGACCGATGAGGAGAACTGGGGCCTTCCCTTTGCCGCCCTCCTGGGGGCCTTGAAGATCCAGAGGGATCTGGAGCTTCCCGCCATCGGAGGCAAGGACAGCATGTCCGGTTCCTTCGGCGAACTGAACGTACCCCCCACGCTCATCTCCTTTGCGGTGACCACGGGAAAGGCTTCCCGCACGGTTTCCACCGATTTCAAGGGCGCCGGCCACCGGCTCTATCTGCTCTGCCACACCCCCGACGAAAACCATATGCCCCGCATCGGGGAGATGGGAATCCTGTTCGATACTCTCTCCCGGTGGATAGGGGAGGGGAAGATCCTCTCCGCCCAGTCCCTCAAGGCGGGGGGAGCCGCGGAGGCCCTCTTCAAGGGAGCCGTGGGGAACGGGATCGGCGTCCATGTGACCGGCCTGTCCCGGGAAGAGCTCTACCGCCTCTCCTACGGTTCCTTTATCGTTGAGAGCGGGGACGAGCTTACCGGAGAGGGGATCCGGGAGATAGGTGTGACGACCGCCGATTCCCATATCACCCTGGAAACGGGGGGGAAGAGGCTCTTTTCCCTCTCCCTGGAGGAGTGCACCGCCCGGTGGACCGGAACCCTGCAGCATGTGTTCGAGGATCTTACCGCCGACGGAGGGAGTGCCCTGGAACTCCAGGATTACCGTAAATCCGCCTCCCCTTCCAACCGGGCCGCAAAGGGGACGGGGTCGAAGCCCCGTGTTCTCATTCCCGTCTTCCCCGGCACGAACTGCGAATACGACACCCTCCGCGCCTTTGAGAAGGCCGGAGCCGTGGGGGAGGTTTTCCTTTTCCGTAACCGGACCGCCGAGCAGATAGAGGAGTCCCTGGCCGGCCTGATAAGGGGGTTGGACAACAGCCAGATGCTTATGCTCTCCGGGGGATTCTCCGCGGGGGACGAGCCGGAGGGATCGGGCAAATTCATCGCCAATATTCTCTCCAACGGGGCGGTGCGCGATGGGGTCCACCGTCTCCTGGACCGGGACGGCCTGATCCTGGGAATCTGTAACGGCTTCCAGGCCCTGGTGAAAAGCGGCCTTCTTCCCCACGGGCGGATCAAGGCGCGGGAGGAGCACTCTCCCACCCTGACCTACAACAACATCGGCCGCCATGTTTCCCGCATGGCCTCCCTGAGGGTCGCCTCGAACCTCTCCCCCTGGCTCTCCCGCATGGAGGTGGGGGATATTCACCAGGTGGCCCTCTCCCACGGGGAGGGCAAATTCTACGGGGAGGAGAGCGTGATGGAGGAGCTGTTCCTCCAGGGGCAGGTCTGCTTCCAGTACGTGGACGGGG
>QKAI01000250.1 GCA_003246505.1 Spirochaetaceae bacterium
AACGGTTCCGGATGAGGTGATAGACATGGCCCTCGTAGTGGACGATCTCCCGGACGAGCCCGTGGGACTCCCGGATGTAGTCGTTTTTCTGCATAGGATCAGTGTACCAGAGATTGAGCAATTTAGCGATATTTTTCAGCAATCCCCTTGTAGCCTTATCACCCGGTTGGATCCATGATGGATGTACATTAATCTTCGAGGGAGATTTTTATGGAGAAAACAAAAATCGGCATCGTGGGATGCGGCGATATCAGTGAGATCTATCTGAAAAACACAACGGGCACCTTTGATAACCTGGAGGTCGTCGCCTGCGCCGACATCATAGGGGAGAGGTCAAAGGCCAAGGCGGAGGCCTACGGGATAGAGGCCCTTTCCACGGAGGAGCTGCTTAAGCGGAGGGACATCGAAATCGTCCTGAACCTGACCCCCCCCAAAACCCACAGGGAGATCAGCCAGAAGGCTCTGGAAGCGGGCAAGCACGTGTACAGCGAAAAACCCCTGGGCATCTCCCGGGAGGAGGGAAAGCTCCTCTTCGATACGGCCAAAGCGAAGGGGCTCTATCTGGGCTGCGCTCCGGATACCTTCCTGGGAGGGGGCATACAGACCTGCCGCAAGCTGATAGACGAGGGATGGATCGGCAAGCCCTTCGGTTCGGTGGCCTTCATGGTGGGAGGCGGTCCGGCGGAATTCCATCCCAGCCCGGACTTCTTCTACAAGAGCGGCGGCGGTCCCCTTCTGGACATGGGCCCCTACTTCGTCACCGCCATGATCAACCTCTTCGGCCCGGCCCTCAGGGTCAGCGCCTTTACGGCGACCCCCTACGAAGAGAAGACCATACTCGGCCCGGTGCGGTACGGGGAGAAGATCAAGGTGGAAACCCCCACCTACATCAACGGTTCCCTTGAGTTCGCCAACGGGGTGTGCGCCAGCCTTCTGACCAGCTTCGACTCCCACGGAAGCTACGGCAAGTCCGGCCTGCCTTTCCTGCAGATATTCGGTACCGAGGGCACCCTGTTCGTTCCCGATCCGAACACCTTCGGAGGTCCGGTGCGGCTCCGGCGCTTCGCCGGCGAAGTCCAGGAGATACCGGTGACCCACGGATTCACCGAGAACAGCCGGGGCATCGGCCTCTCCGACATGGCCGCCTCCATCAGGGCGGGAAGGAAGGCCCGGGTCAGCGCAGACCTGGCCTACCATGCCCTGGACATCATGTTCGGATTCTATGATTCGGCGAAGCAGGGCGCCCACATCACATTGGAAAGCAGTTGCGAGAGACCGGAGCCCCTGGCCCGGGTTCTGCCGAAAAACTCAACAGAAGCATAGGAGAAACAAATGAAAAATGCGAAAGTAGCGGTACAGCTTTATTCGGTAAGAGACGATCTGGAGAAGGATTTCTACGGAGTCCTGAAACAGGTAAAGGAGATGGGATACGCCGGTGTGGAGTTCGCCGGGTTCTACGATCAGCCCGCGGACAAGGTTAAGGCCGCTCTGGACGACCTGGGCCTGACAGCCGTTTCCAGCCATGTCCCCCTGGACGCCCTGAACGGGGATGCGGACAGCATCATCGCCTACCACAAGACCCTGGGCTGCGATTTCATGGCCATCCCCTGGCTGGACGAGCCCCGCCGCCCCGGGACAGACAAGTGGCCCGAAGTGGTGACCCAGGTCAAAGCCATCGGAAAAGCGGCGAAGGCCGCCGGGATTCAGCTCCTCTACCACAACCACGACTTCGAGTTCCTTAAGATTGACGGGAAATATGCCCTGGACCGGCTCTACGGTTCTATCCCCGCAGACCTGCTGGCCACGGAAGTGGACACCTGCTGGGTCAGTGTGGCCGGGGAAGATCCCGCCGCCTATCTGCGCAAGTACGCCGACCGCTCCCCCGTGGTGCACCTGAAGGACTTCATCAAAATCGGCGAGGCGGCGAATATGTACGCCCTGATCGACGAGAAGGGAAAGGACGATACCACCGCTGTTGTGGACAGGTCCACCTTTGACTTCCGGCCCCTGGGTCTGGGTCAGCTGGCTTTAGAGGAGATTCTTAAGGCTGTGGATGATATCGGCAGCAAGTGGATCGTGGTGGAGCAGGACCGGTCTACGGAACGGCCTCCCATGGAGGCGATTAAAATCAGTAGGGAAACGCTGAAGAAGCTGGGGTACTAGACCCGATTTGTTTCGATAAAAAGGGGGCTGCCGCAGGGCGACAGCCCCTTTTATTCAACTTACAGCTTGATCTTCACCGAAGCCGCCGCAAAGGGCCCGGGAATCACATTGTCAATCCCGCGGTGGTTACCGAAGTAATCCGCATCAAAACGAATCGCCGTGCCGTCCGCATTCTCAAAGGCCGCCTCCGGTTCGAAGGCCTTGCCCAGGATTTCCGTGTGGATCATCCGGTTCCTGAAATCCTTAATGTAGTCATAGACATTGGTTTCCAGGGTGTACTGACCGTTCTTCTCCGTCAATTCCACCTTCACATTCTTATCCACGACCAGACCGTTCTCTTCGTGTTTCCAGGGCTGGGCCCCGCTCAGATAGACATTGCCCTCGCTCCACACGGGCAGATGTCCGAAGTGGGCCGGTTCCAGGGCTTTCATATTCGGGCGCCGGGTAAAATCGAACTGGGCGATCCACTCCCCGTAGGTGGGATACTCATCGAAGACGCTGGTGCCCACGAGCCGGTTCTCCCTTCTTTCGCTATGGTCCTGATCATGGTAGGTCACATAATCGGCGGAGGGCCATTTCTGAACAAAAATATTGTTGTAGAACCGGTCGTCCCCGTGAAGGAAGGTCATCATGCCCATGACTTCCGTGCGATGGGGAATATGATAGGGAGTATAGCGCCAGGTCGTTCCCGCCCCCACATCGGTCAGGGCCCCGCAGATCAGGTTATGGACCATGGCCACCCCCTGGGTGGCAAAGCGGAGGCTGGCGTCGGAAAGCAGGATATTGTTGTCGATCAGGGTGGGGCCGTGGCTGACTTCCACGAACAGGTCCATGGACATCATGCTTCCCGGAAGGTTCTTGGCGAAGGGGGGCCGCTGGTTGTCGTGGAGCAGATTCTGGGTGATGCGGGTGCCCTGGGCCT
>QKAI01000277.1 GCA_003246505.1 Spirochaetaceae bacterium
CAAGGGGGTCATGCTCTCCCACGGCAATTTTGCTTCCAACGCCATGGCCGCCTCCCATATCCCCCGGCTCAAACCGGGTTACGAATGGCTCTCCTTTCTTCCCCTGGCCCATACCTACGAATGCACCATAGGCATGATCATCAATGTCTATTCCGGAGGGCATACCTATTATCTGGGGAAACCGCCCGTCCCCTCCCTCATCCTCAAGGCGCTCAAGAAGATCAGGCCCCGGGTTATTCTCTCCGTTCCCCTTCTCATCGAAAAAATCTACGCCTCTTCCATCAAGCCGGCCCTTTCCAGCGGCTTCCTGGGATCCCTCTATAAATTCCCCCTCCTGCGCAAGCCCCTCCACTATCTGGCGGGCCGGAAGCTTTACCGCACCTTCGGCGGTCGGCTCATCTTTTTCGGCATAGGCGGCGCTCCCCTGGCGGCGGAGGTGGAACGTTTCCTGCGGGACGCCCGGTTCCCCTATTCCATAGGCTACGGCCTGACCGAGACCAGCCCTCTCCTGGCGGGCAGCCCTCCCCTCAGGGGGGCGTACCGCTCTACCGGGGCCGTGCTGGAGGGGGTGGAAATCCGCATTGCCGAGGGGGGGGAGATACAGGCCCGGGGCCCGAACATCATGCTGGGCTACTACAAGAACGGAGAGATGACCGCCGAGGTCATGACCGAAGACGGCTGGTTCCGCACCGGCGACATTGGCCGGTTTGACCGAAAGGGCAATCTCTTCATCAAGGGGCGCATCAAGAACATCATCCTGGGGGCCAACGGGGAGAATATCTACCCCGAGTCCATCGAATCGGTGATCAATTCGGAGCCCTTCGTGGAGGAGTCCCTGGTTCTGGAGGGGGGCGGGGGACTGACCGCCCTGGTCCACTTCAACTACGAGAAGGTCATCGAGGAGATTCAGCGGCTCCGCTATCACCACGAGCACCGGGAGGAGATCCGGGAGTTCCATGTGGAAGAAGAGGGGGGGGAGAAGAAGGGATGGATCCCCTCCCCCGAGGAGATCGGCCAGTTCATAGAAAAATACATGGGAAATCTGACGAAGACCGTGAACAAGCGGCTCAGCGTCTTTTCCCGCATCTCCCAAGTCAAGGAGGAGAAGGAGCCCTTTGTCCGCACCCCCACCAAGAAGATCAAGCGTTTTCTCTATGACCATATGGGACTGAAGGAAAAGGGGCACGGTCCGGGGGAAGATAGGGGGGAGTAGCTTGAATCGGGCCGGTAAAAGGCCGATGATGTTGATAGAATACGGGAACTGAAAGGAGAGATAGATGGCTATACTGGAACGAATTGAAGAGAGTGTTATCAAAATCCCCCTTGCGGGGACAAGCAAACCGGAAATTATCCGGGAGCTGGTGACCATACTCAGGGACGCGGGAAAGATAGAGGATGTGGACTCCATCGTGGAAGCGGTAGCCTCCCGGGAAGCCCTCTGCAGCACCGGTCTGGACCGGGGCATCGCGGTGCCCCACGCCAAAACAACCGCCGTTCCCGATCTGACCCTGGCCATAGGGATCGCCCCGGACGGGGTGGATTACGAAGCCCTGGACGGGGAGCCCTCCCGTTTCTTCTTTCTCATTCTGGCCCCCCCCGACCAGTCCGGACCCCACGTGCAGGCCCTTTCGGAGATCGCCAAGGCCACCCAGTCCTCCGTTCTTCTCCGGATGCTGGCGGCGGCCAAAACCCCGGCGGAGGTGGTGGAACTGTTCATGGACTAATCCTGGAGGTAGGTTCCGAAGAGCTTCCCCATCAGGGCCACGTCCCTCTGCCCCACCGTTTCCACCGCGCTGTGCATGGCCCAGAGGGGAATGCCCATGTCCACGCAGGGAATGGCGCTTGAGGAGGAGAGCATGGGGCCCACGGTGGAACCGGTGGGCACGTCGGAATGGGTGATGAAGAGCTGAAGGGGGATACCCTCCCTCCTCGCCAGAAGTCGGACCATCCCCTCCGTATCGGCGGTGGTGGCGTAGTGATTCTGGGTATCCACCTTTATCACCGGTCCCCCGTTCAAAGCGCATTTATAGGCGGGATCGAATTTATCGGAGAAATTGCCGTTCCATCCGTGGGCCACGTCGGCGGAGAGCAGGGAGGAGAGGGACCGGGACCGGAGCTGGCTCTCACGGCCCGTTCCCCGGGCCAGGGCTATCCGCTCCATGATATGCTCGGTCAGGGCGGAATGGGCCCCCTCGGCGGTGAGGCTCCCCGTCTCTTCGCTGTCAAAGCAGAGGACCAGGGGCGTGTTCTCCCCCGGTTCCGTCCCCGCCAGGGCTTCCACGGCCAGGAGGCAGTGGATGAGGTTATCCAGGCGGGGGCTGTTGATGAATCCCCTGTCCGGGGTTCCCATGAAGGCCGGTTCCCCGTGCACATAGAGTTCCGCCCGGAGGGAGAGTATCCTCTCCCGGGGGATTCCCAGCTTCGCCGCCAGATAATCCTCCAGGTCCCCCTCCAGGGTCAGTATGACGGAGAGATGTTTCTGCGGTTTGATCTCGAATCCCTTGTTCACTTCCCTGTTCAAATGGATCGGGGCGTCGGGGATGATCCCCAGGGGCTCCTCCGAATCGAAGAGCAGCCTTTCGGGCCGACCGTCCTCTCCCTCGACGATAACCACGCCGGCCACGCCAAGGGGGCGGTCGAACCAGGTATACTGGATCGGCCCGCCGTAGACGCTCACGTTGCCGGTCAGTCCCTGTTCCTCCCGGGAGAGGGATTCCGGCTTGATCCGCAGGTGGGGGCTGTCCGTATGGGCGGCGATGATGCGGTAGCGGGGCACGGGCGCCCGGCCGACCCGGAAGGCGGCCAGGGAGCGGCCGTTGGGGCTCAGGTAGTAGCCCTGTCCCTCCTCCAGATGCCACTCCTCCTCCTCCCGGAGGGGGAGAAAACCCTTCCCCGCAAGATATGCTTCCATCTCCCTGACCCCGTGCCAGGCGGTGACGGATTTTTTCATGAATTCAGCTGTCATTGATTTTCCTCTTACTGTTCCTTGAGTGTCTGATGCATAAACGCGCTGAGGACATCCATGGCCCTCTGGTTGTGTCCCCCTTCGGGGATGATCAGGTCGGCGTAGGCCTTCATGG
>QKAI01000341.1 GCA_003246505.1 Spirochaetaceae bacterium
ATCAAATAATGTTTCACGTGAAACAAAAAAAGGGATGGTTGAACCATCCCTCTCTTAAACTAGTACGATGAGTTATTCCTCATTATCATCCTGATCATAATCATCATCTTCCATCTGATCATCATCATTTTCTTCATCAAATGTTTCACGTGAAACATCGCTTTCATCAATATCCCCAATTAATTCCAGCTGATTATCCTCTTCCTCAACATCATCGGGGATACTATCCTCATTCTCATTTTCCTGACGAGCCAGGCCGATGAGCTTATCGTCATACCCCGTATTCAGGACACGAACGCCAAAGGCGGATCTACCATTGATGGATATGGAATGTACCGGCAACCGTATTGCCTTGCCCTGGGATGTAATGCATATAATGCTATCCTCTTCCAGAACAGAAAGGACACCCACTAACTCTCCGGTTTTCTTTTTCACACCGTAGGCTTTCTGTCCACCCGTTCCCCTACCGTGGGCTGAGAACTCACTAAACTCCGTTCTCTTACCGTATCCGTATTCGGATATGAGTAGCATTTTGTAATTCTCATCCACATTGCACATGCCGATAAGCTCATCACCCTCGGCCAGCTTGATTCCCCGAACGCCACGGGCGACGCGTCCCATACAACGGACGCTCTCCTCGTTAATCCGTAGTCCCTTTCCTTTTTTGGTAATGAGCATGACATCGCCCTTTCCAAAGGTCAGTTCCGCCGAAACAAGGGCATCGCCCTCGTCAAGTTCGATAGCTCTGATACCCCTCATCTTGGCGTTGCGGAAATCATAGGTGGAAACTCTCTTGACCACGGCATTCTTTGTTGCCATGAAAAGATATTGTTCCTCGCTGAAATCCTCCAGGGGAACGGAAGCGGTAATCTCCTCATCCTCTTCGAATTCAAAGACCGTGCGCAGGTGCCTTCCCTTGGAAGCCCGGGATCCTTCGGGGATCTCGTATACTTTAAGCCAGTAGGCCTTCGCTTTATTGGTAACAAACAAGATATGGGTATGGGTATTGGCTATGAACATGTGCTCAATGAAATCGTCATCCTTGAGCTTGGACGTATTGGAACCCTTCCCTCCCCGGCTCTGTTCCTTATATTCCGTTACGGCGATTCTCTTGATAAATCCCCGATTGGAAATGAGCACGACCATGTTCTCCTTTTTGATAAAGTCCTCCATATTCATGCTTTCCAGTTCTTCCGGCACTATTTCGGTTCTTCTGGGATTCCCGTATTTCTCCTTCAGTTCGACCGTTTCATCCTTGATAACGCCCAGTATCTTTTCTTCATGGGCCAGCAGATCTTCCAGGTAGGCTATTTCCGTCAATACCTCATTCAATTCGTCGATGATCTTCTGTGTTTCCAGGCTGGTCAGTTTCTGAAGGCGCATATCCAGGATGGCCTGGGCTTGAATCTCGGAGAAACTGAATCTCTCCATGAGATTGATCCGGGCCATATTGACGTTTTCCGATTTCTTAATGATTTCTACGATTTCATCAATATTATCGAGGGCTATCTTCAAACCCTCCAGGATATGGGCTCTCGCCTTGGCCTTTTCCAGATCGAAGATACAGCGCCGGCGGATAACATCCTGCCGATGGGCGACAAAATGCTTCAGGATAACCTTGAGATTGCAGAGTTTAGGCTTGCCGTTAACCAGGGCCAGGTTGATCACATTAAAGTTAGACTGGAGGGGTGTCAAAGAGAAAAGATGATTCAGGACAACCTTGGTGGGTATGCTCTTTTTCAGTTCAATTACGATGCGCATACCCTGCCTGTCCGATTCGTCCCGGAGTTCGGAAATGCCCTCTATTCTCTTTTCCTTTACCAGGTCAGCGATTCTTTCAATCAGCTTCGCCTTATTCACCTGATAGGGAATCTCCGTGAAAATGATCGCTTCCCGGTCCCCGCGGAGCTCCTCCAGATGATATTTCGCCCGGGCTATAATCTTTCCCCGTCCCGTTTTGGCTGCCATCCTGATGCCGACCCGACCATAGATCGAAGCTCCCGTGGGGTAATCCGGCCCTTTTACATACTCCAGCAGATCCTCCACGGTGGAATCGGGATTCTCTATCAGAGCGCAGACCGCATCGCAGACCTCTCCCAGATTATGGGGGGGCATATTGGTGGCCATACCCACGGCAATACCGTTGGAACCGTTGACCAGAAGAGCGGGAAAAGCGGCGGGCAGAACCAGGGGTTCCTGCATGGAATCGTCGTAGTTGGGACCGAAATCCACGGTCTCCTTCTTGATATCCCTGAGCATTGCCTCGGATATACGGGCCATCTTGGCTTCCGTATATCTCATGGCCGCGGGGGGATCCCCGTCGACGGAGCCGAAGTTACCCTGACCATGAACCAGGGGTTCCCTCAGGGAAAAGTCCTGGGCCATTCTGACCAGGGCATCGTAAACGGAGGCATCCCCATGGGGATGAAATTTACCCAGAACGTCTCCCACGATACGGGCGCACTTCTTTTCCTTGCTGTTATAACGCAGGCCCATTTCACTCATGGAGTACAGGATACGCCGGTGTACCGGTTTCAAACCGTCACGAATGTCCGGAAGGGCCCGGCTGACGATTACGGACATGGCATAATTCAGATAGGACTCTTTTACTTCATCTTCAATAGCAATGGGTATGACCTTACCCTGAAAATCACTCACTCTGTACTCCTACTTACACATCAAGATTCACAACGGAAAGGGCGTTCTCTTCGATAAACTTCCTCCGGGGAGGGACTTCCTCACCCATGAGTACCGTAAATATCTCGTCGGCTGCCACGAAATCCTCCATGGTCACCCTTTTAATGTTTCTTGTTTCCGGGTTCATGGTGGTTTCCCACAGCTGCTCCGGATTCATCTCTCCCAGACCCTTGTATCTCTGGATTTCTATCTTATCCGGCTCGGCGGCAAAGGACTGGACCAGATTATCCCTCTCCTCTTCATTAAAGGCATAACCGAACTGCTTGCCGTAACTGACTTTATAAAGGGGAGGCATGGCCAGATAGATATGACCCTTTTCCACCAGGGGCTGCATGTATCTCACAAAGAAGGTCAACAGGAGGGTCCGGATATGGGAGCCGTCCACATCGGCATCGGCCATGATGATGATCTTATGATAACGGAGCTTCTCAATATTGAACTCATCCCCCAGATTTGTTCCCAGTGCGGCTATGATGGGGTACATTTTATCGTTGGAGATAACCTTTTCCACACGGGTTTTTTCCACATTCAGCATCTTTCCCCAAAGGGGAAGTATGGCCTGTATGGATCTGTCCCGTCCCTGTTTGGCCGAACCGCCCGCCGAATCTCCCTCCACGATGAAAACTTCGCAGTTCTCCGGGTTCTTATCGGCGCAGTCTGCCAGCTTACCAGGAAGGCTGGCCCCATCCAGAGGATTTTTCCTCCGGGCGTTTTCCCGGGCTCTCCGGGCGGCCGCCCTGGCTTTGGCCGCCAGCATGGCCTTCTCCAGAATGACGTTTATAATTCGAGGATTCTCCTCAAAATAGGAGGTAAGCTCCTCATTGACCAGGGAATCGACAATCCCCCTTACTTCCGAGTTACCCAGCTTGGTTTTCGTCTGCCCCTCGAACTGAGGTTCGGGAACCTTGACGGAAATAACGCAGGTGAGACCTTCCCGGACATCGTCACCGGAAAAGTTTTCGTCCGCCTTTTTGGCCATCTTCTGATCCTGCTGAAGAAAGTTGTTCATCGTCCGGGTCAGGGCCGTCTTGAAACCGGAGAGATGGGTACCTCCCTCACGGGTATTAATATTGTTGACATAAGAAAATACCACTTCCGAGAAACCGTCGTTATACTGCATGGCCAGTTCCACGGAAATCTCATCCCGCACCGTTTCAAAGTAGATAGGCTCCTCATGGAGGGGAACCTTTTTTTTGTTCAGATATTCGACAAAGGATTTCACTCCCCCCTCGAACATGAAATTATTGCTTTTATTCTGGCCCGGCCTTTCATCTTTCAGGTTGATGTGGACACCCTTATTCAGGAAGGCTAACTCACGCAATCTCTGAGAAAGAATATCATAACTGTATACCAGTTCGTCAAATATGGTATTATCCGGTTTAAACCGGGTAAAGGTTCCCACCTTGTCCGAATCGCCGAGTATCTCCATAGGACCGTCGGGTATACCCTTTTTATAAGACTGACGGTGAATTTTTCCGTTCTGATGAACCGACACTTCGCACCACTCGGAAAGGGCGTTTACAACGGCCGCACCCACCCCGTGGAGTCCGCCGGAGACCTTGTAAGTACCCTTATCGAATTTACCGCCCGCGTGTAGCTTGGTCATAACAACTTCCAGAGCACTTATCCCTTCAACCGGATGGATTCCGGTGGGAATGCCCCTTCCGTTATCGGAGACTCTGATAATATCGTCTTCTTCTATATAGACGCAAATTTCGTCACAATAACCGGCAAGAGCTTCATCGATACTGTTATCTACGATTTCATAAACCAGATGGTGAAGACCATCGGTTCCGGTCGAACCGATATACATTCCCGGACGTTTACGCACTGCCTCAAGACCTTTCAAAATTTGAATACTCTGAGCATCGTAATTGTTGGACATGATTCTACCTGCTAATAATTATAGTATGGGAAAATTGATCAGCTTATTATATATTCCGAAACTAAAAAAGTAAAGATAGTCAATCCTCCTGAAATTATGCTATAGTATGCTCATATCAGTCCGGGAGTAGTTTTTTATGGCCAACTTGGAGTTCAAAGTCTTTTGGGACGAATGCATCCGCCAGATACGGGAAAATAAGATTGATGAGGCGGAATTTCATCTCTGGTTTGAAAAACTGATTTACCACTCCTATGAGAACTCCATGCTCATTATTGCCACCCCTTCCCGATTCTATAAGGATCAGGTGATTTCCCGGGGTTATAACCGGCTTATAGAAAAAACTCTGGAGGAACTTTCCGGATCCCAGATACGGGTGGATTTCATCATCTCCGAAATCCGGGATGAGGACGGAGAACCGGCTCCTGAACCGGAAAAGCTCCCCCCTGTCAACAACCGTGAAAATCCCCCTTCCTCCGAGGATAAACGGATATCCCATCCCCAGCTTCAGACGAATTTCACCTTTCGGAACTACGTCATAGGCAATAATAATGACTTTGCCGTGGGAGCGGCCAAGGCCATAGCCGACAATCCGGGAAAGACCCAGTACAACCCTTTCCTTATATACGGGGGCGTGGGATTGGGAAAAACCCACCTCATGCAAGCCATTGGAAACCAGGTTTATCAGAACAATCGGGAGGCGAAAATCGTCTGCATCCCCAGCGAAACCTTTGTCAATGAATTCATCCAGTCCATCAGAACTAATACGCAGAACAACTTCAAGAATAAATACCGCAAGGTGGATCTGCTTCTGCTGGATGATATCCATGACCTTCAGGATAAGAACGATACCCAGGAGGAACTGTTCCATACCTTCAACGCTCTCTATGATTTCGACAAGCAGCTGGTCTTCACCTGCGATAGACCCCCTTCGGAACTGAAGAAATTCAATGACCGTCTCAAAAGCCGGTTCCAGAGGGGACTCATAGTGGATCTTCAGCCCCCCAGCTATGAGACCCGCATAGCCATCATCAAGAAAAAGATCGAACAGACGAATTACAACAATGAGATATCCCTGGAAGTCATTGAATTCATATCCAAGAATATCACCTCCAACATCCGCGATCTGGAGGCGGCCCTGAACAGGATCATAGGCTATTCGGATATAGTAAAGAAGGATATTACCGTGGATTCGGTGAAGAACCTTCTCCAGCAGTATTTTTCCGTCTCCCCCCAGAGCTCCGTTACCATAGGGAAAATCCAGAAATCCGTATCCGAATATTTCAATGTCTCCATTATGGAAATAAAGGGGAAAAAGAGGACACAGAAAATAACCTTCCCCCGCCACGTGGCCATGTACCTCTCCCGGGAGCTGACCGATTATTCCACCACGGAAATAGGCATAGAATTCGGCGGTAAGGATCATACCACTGTCATGCATGCCTGCCAGAGGATAGATGAGAGAATGACCGTCGATTCCACCCTGGAGCCGATGATTATAGAACTCAAAAAAATCATTTTTTCTTAATTATGAAAGTAACCATCAGCCCGTAACCAATAACAGATTATCCCTGTGGATAACCTTGTTCAGGACAATTGTATTATGCGGTGAATTCCTGTGGGAAACTCACCCCTCTGTGATTATGTGAATAATCGGTCAATCTTTTCCTCAGACTTTTACCGGCAATAACTTCCTATACAGCTTTCACATAAGCCGGGTTTTCACAAATTCACAGGCCCTACTATTACTACTACTGTTATAAATTAATAAATTTTGAAATAGAAGGCTATCGCTTGAAAAACATTTGTGTTATCATAAAATTCCATAGTTATCCCCCCTCAAAAGGAGTCTTTTCATGAAATTCAAATGCGACAAGAATGTTATTTTAAAAGAAATTTCAATTGCTCAGGATATCGTTTCTTCCCGGAACGCCCTATCCATCCTGTCCAATGTTCTTCTTGAAGCGGATAACAACTCCCTTACCATCAAGGCCACCGACCTCAAGGTGGGATTCGAGACGGTAATACCCGTGGATCTGGAAGAAGCGGGCAGCACCACTATTTACTGCGACAAATTCCTGGGAATCATCCGCTCCCTGCCCAACGGGATGATCACCTTTGAACAGGTCAATAATGAGAAGATGGTCATACGGACCGATGACGAAAATATCTCCTTCCAGCTGAATACGATCGACGCGGATAAATTTCCCGAGCTGCTGGTCGTGGAGGAGTCCTCCTATTTCGAACTGTCCCAGAAAATGTTCATGGAGATGATCTCCCATACCATTTTCTCCATCTCCGACGACGAGACCCGTTATTTCATGAACGGCGTCTATATGGAGAAGGAGGATACCCGCCTTATCATGGTGGGAACCGACGGAAGAAGGCTTTCCTATATCGGAAGGGAATTCGAAGGGATTATCCCCGATTTCCCCGGTATCATCGTTCCTCCGAAAATTCTTCAGCTAATCAGAAAGCTGGCATCGGGGGAGGGGAATATTCAGATAGCCGTAGTGGACAAGTCTATTTTCGTTCGCTTTGACAACCAGAAGATCTCCTCGTCCCTGATAGACGGCCAGTTTCCCAACTACCGAAAAGTCATTCCGGAAAATCAGGTCAACCGTGTCGTCATCGGCAAGGAAGATCTCTCCAACGCTCTGAAGCGTGTTTCCATCCTGGCGGAGCATAAATCCAAGAAAATATTCCTTACCCTGGCGGGAGACCAGATCGTGCTCAAATCGGAAGAGAGCGATGTGGGTACGGCCCGGGAGAAGGTGCCCTGCACCTACGACGGTCCGGAAACGACTTTCGCCCTGAATTACACCTATCTGATTGAACCGCTCAACGTGATCGACGAAGAGAATATTCTTTTTCTTTTTACCGAGAAGAATCGGGCCGTTACTCTGCAGAGTAATCCGGAGAAGGATTATCTCCACGTGGTAATGCCCATGCAGATGGACTAGGCCGGGCTTGGGGTTTACCAGCGTCCGTTCGGTAAATTTCAGAAATCTGGCGGACAGCCGGATTGATTTGGAAGGGGCGGAGAAAATTTTCCTGGTCGGTCTGAACGGCCAGGGGAAAACCAATTTCCTTGAAATGATCTACTATCTCTGCTATGCCTCCTCTTTCCGGGGGAAATCGGAGAAGGAGCTTTCCCGTCACGGATCGGAGGGATTTTTCACCGGCGCCCGGTATTCCTTCAATCATCAGCAGTTCGGCACGTTGGGTATTTCCTGGAAAGAGGGCGCCCGGACGACGAAGCTGGATGACAAGCTGATCCGGGACAGGAAGGATCTGATCAATAATATCCCCTGCGTGGTATTCTGCCACGACGATCTCTCCTTCGTGACCGGATCCCCGGAAAGAAAGCGGTGGTTCTTTGATCAGACCCTGAGCTACCAGTATCCCTATTACGTGGATTCCCTGAGAAAATATAAGAAAATTTTATTGAGCAGAAATAAAATTCTCAAGGAGAAAAAGAAGGATCTCCTGGAGATTTATACGGTGCAGATGGTCAAAGCGGGCAGGGAGATCCAGACCCGCCGCCGTGAACTGACCGAGCTATTCAATGTCCACTTCGGAAAGTACTTTCGGAAAATATCCGGTCTGAAGGAGGATCTGGTGATCACCTATCAGCCCTCCTGGAGGAATCTTGAGGAGGATAAGGAGATTTTTGATTTTCTCAAGTCCCGGGAGGAAAAGGAGATTTTTCGGGGATCCTCCCTTTACGGCCCCCACAGGGATAATTTCCTTTTTATGCAGGGAAACAGGAATTTCACCGATTACGGTTCCACGGGACAGATGCGTCTCATTTCACTGATCATGCGTATCGCCCAGGCGGATTTCGTCAGCGCCAGCCAGGAGAAGAAGCCGATACTCCTCCTGGACGATGTGCTTCTGGAACTGGACAGGGAGAAAAGAAAGCTTTTCCTGGACAGCCTCCCCCCCTACGAGCAGGCCTTTTTCACCTTCCTTCCCGGGGACGACACTTATAAAAGCGGGGAAAAGAGTGTATTCTTTGATATGGAGGAGGGGGTACTGACAAGGCGATGAGAGATTCGGCGCATATCATCAGACAGTTTTTTGACAGGGAGATCGTGGCCGAAGGGGAGGACTGGATAAATTTCATCTCCTCCTGGGAAACCATCATTGGTCTGGATCTGGCTTCCCACATTACCGTCCGTGACCTGAAGCGAGGGGTGCTTCTCCTTAACTGCGACCATCCCGGCTGGGCTCAGATTTTCTATATGAAGAAGTCGGCGATCCTGAGGAAGATCAGGAAACAGTTTCCCCGTACGGAGGTCAGAAGCTTCCGCGTCTTCTGCGGGGAGGAGAATATCAACAGGGAACTGGTGGATAACGCCCGGGTTATCGAGGAATTCCGTCGGGAACCGGCGGGGGAGGAAAACCCGGTCCGGGATGAGGAATTTTCTTCACTTTTAGAAAACTTACGGAATTTGGGGGATTAATCCTTCCTTTTACCGTTGACATAATATCCCAAGGCAACTAAAATTACTTCGCTTTATCGGCATAAAAATACTGTGTAGAAATAAAAATTCAGGAGACTGACTTATGAAAAGAACATATCAGCCCAGCAAGACCAAGAGAAACAGACGGCTTGGTTTCAGAGCCAGAATGGCAACGAAGGGCGGCCGGGACGTGCTTTCCAGAAGAAGAAGAAAGGGTAGAAAAAAGCTTTCCGTTTCTAATGAAAAGAAGCCTTACTAGGGATGAGAGAATCGGAAGTTCTTCCGATTTCAAGAAAATTTTTGCGTCCGCTGCCACCAGTTCGTGCAGGGGCGCAAAAATTTTTTTTATTCACAACGAGAAGGGTTACAACCGGATTGGCATAACACTCCGGAAAAAATACGGCAATGCGGTTCAGAGGAATTACGCCCGCCGTTCCATGAAAGAGATTTTCAGGAATAATAAGGATACTATTAAGCCTGGTTTTGATATTATCCTTATTATCTACCCTGGGGATTACAGTTTCAGGGATAGGGAAGAACAGTTTCATTTCCTGATAAGAAGGTCCGGTCTTGCTGAAGTGGATTAATACTTTTTTGGGCAGAGCATTGCGGTTGCTTGTTCTGTTCTATAGAAAAATCATATCTCCTTTTCTCCCAAGATCCTGTCGCTTTTACCCCTCCTGTTCTGCCTATTCCGCCGAAGCTCTGGAAAAATACGGTTTCGCCAAGGGTATGTATTTATCGATCAGACGGATTCTGCGCTGCCACCCGCGAAATCCCGGCGGGTTTGATCCGGTTCCCTGATCAACAGAAAAGTCCGATTTTCCGGACGGTGGATAGGAGTCATAATGGATAAGAATGTCGTACTTGCTGTCGTTTTAAGTTTTGCCGTTATCATGGGGTTTTCCTTCCTGCAGACCAGGTTTTTTCCTGCCAACAGGGCTGCCGTTGAAACGGAAGCCGTGACGAATCAGCCCCAGGAAGGAACGGAAACGACGGACCAGTCCTCCCTTTCCTCCGTTATCAGCGGGGATTCCCTGGAAATCAGCAGCGAATTCAGCGTTTATACCCCCGAGGGGACCGCCCCGGCGGAGAACAGGCTGATCTCCCTGAAGACGGATCTCTTTACCATCCAGTTTTCCACCGCCGGCGGTGTCGTCAGCTCCCTCACCCTGAACAAACACGTGGGGGACGACGGGGCGCAGGTGAACATGGTTTTTCCCGTGGTGGAGAACCGGTCCGCCTTTGAAATATCCTTCGGGGAGAACTACTCCCACCCCCTGACCGCACCCTTTTATTTTAAGAAGGTCAGCGATTACGAGTACCATTTTTACCAGAGCTTCGTCATGAAATACGCCGACGGCTCTCTCAGCGCCCCCTTTACCATCACTAAGAAGTACCGCTTTGTTCCCAATGAGTATATGATGGAGCTGAAAGTGGAGATGGTTAACTCCGTTAACGAGTACATTCCCCTCAATTACAACGGAACATCCTACACCCTGACCTACGGCCCCCAGATCGGGCCCTCCTTTGAGAAGCTGGACGGCCGCTATTACTTCCGCCAGTTCCAGACCTATAAGAACGAAAAGGTCTCCCTCCTCAACAGGGGAACCAAGAAGAATCAGTATGTGGTGGAGGACTACGTGAACTGGGCCGCCATCAGCGGTAAGTACTTTTCCGTGGCCGCCATTACCGATTCCACCAAATACAAGGTCATCTTCGATAACCGGGAAGCGGCACCCGACGGCAGGGATACGGCCTTTATGTCCTTCGCCCGCCCCGTCATCAACAGTTCCAAGAATACGGACACCTTTCATTTTTATATCGGTCCCAAGGACAAGCAGGTTCTCTCCCTTTACAATACCGGGGTAGACAACAGCTTCAACTTCTCCAATCTGGATCTGAACGAGCTTTCCCAGTCCAGCGGTGTTCTGGCGCCCATTGAATGGTTTCTCAAGCTGATCATAGAGCTAATCTACAAGGTGATTCCCAACTACGGTATCGCCATTATCCTCATGACCCTGATCATCAAGATCGTCCTGTTTCCCGTCACCCATAAGAGCTACGAATCCACCGCCCGGATGCAGGAGATCCAGCCCCTGATCAAGGAGATTCAGGACAAGTACAAGGACGATCCCCAGAAACTGAATGTGGAGATGAGCAAGGTTTACAAGGAGCAGGGGGTCAGCCCCCTGGGAGGATGCCTCCCCATGTTGCTCCAGATGCCCATCCTCTTCGCCGTATACGGCATGCTGAACCGGTACTTCGATCTGAGGGGCGCCGTGTTTATCCCCGGATGGATCAATGACCTCTCCGCCCCGGAATCGGTGTGGAATTTCGCACCCGTGACGATACCCTTTAACATCGGAAGCGATCTGAGGCTCCTGCCCATCATCTATGTGGCGACTCAGCTTCTTTCCATGAAGTTCACCCAGAGCAGCCAGACCGCCGGACAGACCGGGGCCCAGCAGAAGATGATGATGTACGGTATGCCTG